>CALFNJ010000381.1 GCA_937902865.1 uncultured Opitutaceae bacterium | reverse complement strand
CGGGGTTTCGCAGATTCCGCTCCCGATCACCGGCATCTTCAAGACCTCGCATTTTCTGGTGTACGTCACGCCCTGGCATTACGCCCAGGCTGTCACGACGGCATTACTCATGGTCATGCTGGCCAGCCTCGTCCCCTCGCGGCGGGCGGCGCGCCTTGAGCCGGGCGACATCGTGCGCGGCACCGCTCAGTAATTCCCATGTCCGCCGAAAAGCCCCTCGCTCTCCGCTGCTCCAACCTGCACCGCTATCTCGGGCAGGGCGAGGGTCGCGTGCACGTGCTGCGCGGCGTCTCTTTCGAGGCGAGGGGAGGGGATGTGTATGCGATCGTCGGCCCCTCCGGCTGCGGGAAGTCGACGCTGCTTTATCTACTGGGCCTGCTCGACCAGCCCGACGGTGGCGAGATCGAGATCGCGGGCCGCCGGATGTCGAACACCGATGATGCCGTCCGTACCGCGGCGCGCGGAGAGCACATCGGCTTCGTGTTCCAGTTTCACTTTCTGATGCTGGAGTTCTCGGCGCTCGAGAACGTGATGATGCCGATGCGCAAGCTCGGCCAGCTGACGCCGCCGCAGATGGAGGAACGCGCGCGCTCGCTGCTGAGCTCGGTCGGCCTCGGCGAGAAGACTCACCGTCTCGGCACGCAGCTTTCCGGCGGCGAACAGCAGCGCGTGGCCGTGGCGCGGGCGCTGGCGAACCAGCCGTCGATCATCCTGGCGGACGAGCCGACGGGAAACCTCGACGTGAAGAATTCCGCGCTGGTGTTCGATCTCCTCACGCGCCTCGCGAAGGAAAACGGCCAGGCTGTCATTCTCGTGACGCATAATCCGGAGATCGCGAACCGCTGCGACTTCGTCCGGCCGATGCGCGACGGCTTGTTCGTCTGAGCGACTGCCGAATCCGGAAAATTTCCGGCGACGAGCGCCGGTATTTTTCCGCGGAGCGGGAACGAGTCGGCATGGCATGGGAATTAGCGACGCGGCAGTTGGCCGCTGCGCTCCCTAATTCCTTTGGCAAAAAAAACTTCTCCGGAAATTTCTATTTACAAGCCAGAGGGCGGGCTCTTGTTTCGGAAGTGATTTTAACCACACCAGACGACCTGTGAGCCAAGACCATTCGCGAAAGCATTTTCTTGCCAAGTTCATCGGGCTGATCGCCGCCGCCAGCTTCGTGCCGAAGCTTTTCTCCCGTCCGGCGGGCATCGCCGAGGGTACTGATGTTTCTGCCGCCCGCCCGGCCTCGTTTCAGCTCAAACCCGAGGCGCGCGCCGTCGCCCGCAGCGCTGATTCGGTCTAATTCACCCGCGCCGCGTTCACCCTAGGATCACCGGTCCATGTCGAACATTTTTCCCAAGTCGGCCAACAAGCTCCCGCTTCAGATCATCCTGTATCTGTTCGTGCTCGGTGGCATCGCCACCGCCGGAGTAACGTATTACATGACGCCGAAGTATACGCGCGTCGGCTACGCCCCGGTGCAGCCGGTGCCGTTCAGCCATGCCCAGCACGTGGGGCAGGTCGGCCTCGACTGCCGTTATTGCCATTCCAACGTCGACAAGTCGGGTCACTCCAATGTTCCGACTTCGCAGACGTGCATGAATTGCCATAGCACGATCAAGAAGGACAGTCCCCTGCTGGCGCCGGTGCGGGAAAGCTACGAGACCGGCAATCCGGTGCCGTGGGTCTGGATTCACCAGGCGCCGGACTACGTTTACTTCAACCACTCCATCCACGTGAACCGTGGCGTCAGCTGCGTCGAGTGCCACGGCAAGATCAATGAGATGGAAGTGGTCACGCACATGAAGGCGCTGAGCATGGGTTTCTGCCTCGACTGCCACCGGGACCCGGCTTCGCACGTCCGCGAGAAGGTCGACATTTTCAATCTCGACTCGGAGACCATCGCCACAATGTCGGGCCTAGCGGCGGTCGAGAAATTTGTGCACGACTGGAATATCAAGCCTCCTCAAAGCTGCTCTGGTTGCCATCGATGAAACGCAAATTTCACCATCCCGCTCCGAGTGAACGCGAACTGACCGGTCCGAAGTACTGGCGCAGTCTCGATGAGCTCGCCGGCACGCCCGGCTTCAAGGCTCAGATGGAACGCGAGTTCCCGGAGGGAGCCTCCGTCATGAACGACGTCGATCGCCGTCATTTCATGAAGATCATGGCGGCCTCGTTTGCGCTGGGAGGCCTGGGCCTCGCCGGCTGCCGTCGTCCGGAAAAATATATTCTGCCGTACGGAAAGTCGGTCGAGGGCGTCATTCCCGGTCTGCCGCTTTACTTCGCGACGGCGATGCCGCTGCGCAAATCGGCCATTCCGCTACTCGCGGAGACCCATCAGGGACGTCCGACCAAGCTGGAAGGCAATCCGACTTACGCTCCGCATGGCGGGGCCAGTTCACTTCTCGCCCAGGCATCGGTCCTCGACCTTTACGATCCGGATCGCGCCACCGCGCACACCAAGGGCAAGACGGCGCTGACGCCTGCAGCGGTCAGCGAACTGCTCGCACAGTTGGGCACAACGTACGCCGCCGGCCAGGGTGCCGGCCTCGCGTTCCTCGCGGACGAATCGTCTTCTCCGACGCGTTCCCGCCTGGTGCAGAAGCTTCGCGCCAAGTTCCCGCGTGCGATTTGGGCGGAGTATGAGCCGGTGATGGACGAGCCGCCGGCGGCGGCGGCGCAGGCGGCCTTCGGCCGGAGCGTCAAGCCGGTCTACCGTTTTGCGGCGGCGAAGCGCATCCTCTCGCTTGATGCGGACTTTTTCCATGCCGAGTCGGGCAGCCTTTATTATGCGCGTGAGTTTGCGAAGGGTCGCCGCGTAAAGAAGAAGGACGATCCGATGAACCGCCTTTACGTGGCGGAAAGCAGCCTGACGCTGACCGGATCGATGGCGGATCACCGCCTGCGTCTGGCCACCAGCCACATGCCGGCGCTCGCCGCCGCGCTGGCGGCGAAGATCACCGGCGACGGCTCCTTCACGAGCCTCGCGGCGGGCCTCGAGGTCAAGCCGGAGTGGATCGCCGAATGCGCGGCGGATCTGCTCGCGAACAAGGGCGAGTGTGTCGTCGTCGCGGGTGCGCACCTGCCGGCGAGCGTTCACGCGATGGTTCATGCCATCAACGCGTCTCTCGGTAATTTCGGCCGCACGATTGACCTGGTTGAAGTCACGCCGTCCACGGCGGCGACGATTTCCGATCTGGCGGCGGCGATCAAAGCCGGCACGGTGAAGACGCTGGTCGTCCTCGGCGGCAATCCGGTTTACAATGCTCCGGCCGACCTTGATTGGGCCGCGTTGCAGAAGTCGGTCGGCGACGTGGTTCGCTATGGCTATTACGCGGACGAGACGTCGGCGGTGGCCGGCACGCATCTCGCCGCGGCGCACTATCTCGAGTCGTGGGGCGATGCCCGCACCGCGGACGGAACGATTGTGCCCGTGCAGCCGATGATCCTGCCGCTCTTCGGTGGCCTGACGGACATCGAGGTGATCGCGCGGATCGCGGGGGAGGCGAATGCCGATCCCTACGCGCTCGTGCACGAGACGCTGGCCGGCCTCGCTGGTGGAAACGGCGAGAAGGCGATGCAGAAGTTCCTGCACGACGGCCTCCTTGAAGGTTCCGCGTATCCGAAGGTCACGGCGGCGTTCAACGCGGCTGGGGCCAAGGGGCTGCTTGATTCCACGGCGAAGGTTGAAGCGCTTTCCGGCAAGAATCTCGAAGTCCGTTTCATCTTCGATCACAAGATGGACGACGGGCGGTTTGCCAATAACGGCTGGCTGCAGGAGTGCCCCGATCCCATCACCAAGATTTCGTGGGATAACGCGATTTTGGTCAGCCCGCGTTTCGCGCGGGAGCTCGGTGTCTATCCGCACGGTTCGCTGCTGCAGGTGGCGCGTGTGGAAGAAGGTGACGCGGATGCGGCCGGCAAGGAGAACGCGCACATTGCCGAGGTCACGATCGGTGGCCGGACGGTTCGCGGTCCCGTGCATATTCAACCCGGCCTGGCGACCTACACGATTGTGCTGCCGCTCGGCTATGGCCGCACCGGCACCGGTCACGTCGGCCGGAATGCGGGCTTCAACGCTTATCCGGCCCGTACGACGAAGGCGCCGTATTTCACCACGGGCGCGACGATCAAGCTGACGGGCGAGCGCATGCTGATGGCCAACGTCCAGGCTCACTGGTCGATGGAAGGCCGCGACCTCGTGCGCGAAGCGAATCTCGAGGAATATCGCGAGAATCCCGCCTATGTGAAGGAAATCGGCATGGAAGCCGAGACGCCCACGGTCCTCGGTGAGGAAGGCGAAAAAATGACGCCGGCCCAGCGCGCGACCGAGACGCCCCGCGGCGGATCGCTCTACGAGTCCCCGAATTACACCGGCCTGCAGCAGTGGGGGATGAGCATCGACCTCAATACCTGCATCGGCTGCAACGCGTGCGTCGTGGCCTGCCAGGCGGAAAACAACATTCCGATCGTCGGCAAGGATCAGGCGATGCGCGGCCGTGAGATGCACTGGATTCGTCTCGATCGCTACTATTCGGACGGCAACGCCGACGGCGCCGCCTTCGGAGGCGAGGGGAATCGCGAGCTGCCCGAGGACCCGCAGGTTTCCCTCCAGCCGGTCGCCTGCGTCCACTGCGAGCTCGCTCCGTGTGAATCAGTTTGCCCGGTCAATGCGACGGTGCACGACGATGAAGGCCTCAATGTCATGGCCTACAACCGCTGCATCGGCACCCGTTACTGCGCCAACAACTGTCCCTACAAGGTCCGTCGGTTCAATTATTTCGACTGGAATCAGCGTCAGCTGGACAGCCTCTACCTCGGTCCGATCGGTCCGCACGGCATGCCGGAGCTGGTGAAGATGGTGAAGAATCCGGAAGTCACCGTCCGCAGGCGCGGCGTGATGGAAAAGTGCACCTACTGCGTCCAGCGCATCGAGAACGGCAAGATCCGCCACAAGGTGAAAACGGCGCAGGCGGGCGATCCCGCCGACGTCAAGGTGCCGGATGGCGACATCAGGACCGCCTGCCAGCAGGTCTGCCCGGTTGAAGCCATTATCTTTGGCGACATTAAAGACGAAAAGAGCGCGGTGTCCGAAGCCAAGCGCCGCGAGCAGGACTACCAGCTGCTCGGCTACCTCAACACTCGTCCCCGGACGAGCTTCCTGGGGAAGCTGCGCAATCCGAATCCGAAGATGCCCGATTACTCCACCTTGCCGCTCAGCCGGATTGAACACAACCGGAAGAGCGAACCCGCCGCCCACGAGGGTGGCGAAGAAAAGAAGGAAGGTCATTCTTCCACGATCGGGGCGCTCAAACGCATGGGAGGGCTTAGCTAATGGCTCACGCTGAACAAACTGTCGCCGCTCCCGCGGTTTTGAACGACATCCGTCCCGCCGTGGTTCCGCGGCCCGCCTTGGTTGATCACAACCGGAGTTTCGGTTGGATCACCCAGAAGATCTGCGGGATCGTCGAGGAAAAGACTCCCACTTGGTGGTGGGTCTGCTTCGGAGTCGCCTGCTTTGTCGCTTCGTTCACCGTTGCCGGCATCATTTACCTCGTCTCGACCGGCGTCGGCGTCTGGGGACATCGCACCCCGGTCAACTGGGCCTGGGACATCGTCAACTTCGTGTTCTGGATCGGTATCGGCCACGCCGGCACCCTGATCTCTGCGATCTTGTGCCTGCTGCGCCAGAAATGGCGCACGTCGATCAATCGATCAGCGGAGGCGATGACGATCTTCGCGGTCGTCTGCGCCGGCATCTTTCCGGTCTTCCACGTCGGTCGCGTGTGGTATGCGTGGTTCCTTTTCCCGATTCCGAATTATAACGGCATCTGGCAGAACTTCCGTTCGCCGCTCGAGTGGGACGTTTTCGCGGTTTCCACCTACGGCACGGTTTCGGTGTTGTTCTGGTACGTGGGCATGATCCCCGATCTGGCGACGCTGCGTGATCGCTTTGAGGCGGCTGGCCGCAAAACTCGCGCGTTTCTCTACGGTCTCTTTGCGATGGGCTGGCGCGGTTCCAGCCGGCACTGGAGCAACTATGAGATGGCGTATCTGATTCTGGCCGGCGTGGCCACGCCTCTGGTGTTGTCCGTGCACACGATCGTGTCGTTCGACTTCGCGGTCTCCCTGATCCCGGGCTGGCACACCACGATCTTCCCCCCGTACTTCGTCGCGGGTGCCATCTTCTCCGGCTTCGGCATGGTGCTCACGCTCATGCTGCCGCTGCGGGCGATCTACAAGCTCGAGGATCTGATCACGCAGTACCACATCGACTGCATGTGCAAGATCAC
>CALFNJ010000380.1 GCA_937902865.1 uncultured Opitutaceae bacterium | reverse complement strand
CGGGGCGGATTGCGGGAGCGCCGGCAGACCCCAGGCCTGCAGTTTTTCCCGCAATTCATGCTGGCTGGCGGGCGCCTGCGCCGCCGGCACGCAGGCGGCGAAACCGTAGAGCACGATCTGGAGGCCGCGGGCGGCAATCTCCTCCGGATCGCTGAGGCGCATCGTTCCCGCCGCCAGGTTGCGCGGGTTCGCAAACGGCTCCTCGCCCGCCGACTCGCGCTCCTGGTTGACCCGCGCGAACGCCGCCAGCGGCACATAGATCTCGCCGCGCAGCTCGATCGAATCGGGCAACGGAGAGCGCGGATCGCGCGTGACCAGGACACGCGACAGGCGATTCATCGCCAGCACGTTCGCCGTGATGTCGTCGCCTTCGGTCCCGTTGCCTCGGGTCACGGCGCGGACCAGTCGGCCATGCTCGTACGTGACGCTGATCGCGATGCCGTCGACCTTCGGCTCCACGACGTAAGACAGCTCCTCCGGCGCGAACCGCTGCCGCAGGCGGGCGTAAAAACTTCGCAGTTCGGTTTCCGAGTAAACCTTGTCGAGCCCCAGCATCGGTTCGCGGTGGCGGTACGTGGGAAACAGCCCGCTGCGGTCATCGCCGATGGCCGACGGTTTGGATTCCGCCAGCACGGACGGTGGCCGTTCACCTTCCAACGCGGTGAGCTCGCGCTTGAGCTGATCATAATCGCCATCGGAAATCTCCGGCGCCGCCTCGCGGAAATAGAGCCGGTCGTGGTGCGCAATTTCCGCCCGGAGCTCATCGATGCGACTTCCGCGAGTAACCCCGTAGGGCAGGTCTGTAACCCGCCCAGCCAAGCTAGGGGCCTGGCCTGTTTGAGTCGGCTCCTTCGCCAACACGCCCAAGGCCGAGACCGCGACCACGGCGACCAGCACAACCCGCAGGTTCCTGGCGTGCCGACCGGCACTCTGCGAAGGAATGGCCGCAAAAGGACACAGACGACGCAAAACCTCACGGCAGAGCGCGAGGATCCTCACCCACCAATCGGGGAAAGCGGGTTCATCTGCGAAACTGCGCCGTGGTTTTTCTGGAAAAAGAAAGGTCATGGAAATCATCCGAGTCAGGGTTCGACGAAGATAACGCACGTACCTCCTCCCATTTTTCGGGAAACCACGCACAACTCCGCCCGACCAGTCCGAGGTAGGAACGGGCGGCCCGCCCGCCCGCTTGGACTCCGGCAGGTGGAACGCGTTGTCCCCAACGCGTTGAAACCTCTGTCCGTATTAAATCTGCGACGGAGCCAACAGCGCGTTAGGGACAACGCGCTCCACCTCGAACCCGGGCCCGCGGGCGCGCGCCCCTGCCTGGACAGAACGATGCGGCGCTCTCCGACCACCAAACGCGTGATTCGAGACGCCCGCGCGCCAAATTCGGGAACCGTCCGGCGCGGAAGATGACTTTCGTAAAGCCATGAAAACCATCCTCGCCCCTGTGGACTTCTCCCCGTCCACCGAACGCGTGTGCGCGGCGGCGGCCGATCTGGCCAAGGCCGTCCGCGGCCACGTGGTGCTTTTGCACAGCGTGCCGCCTCCGATCATCACCACCGAGTTCGCTCCCATGGTCGAGGACATCGCCGCCCTCACCGCCGCCAGCGAAAAGGCGGCCTCCCGACGGCTCGCCCGACTCGTGCAGAATCTGCGCAAACGCCGGATCAAGGTCGGCAGCCTGCAGTTCTACGGCGCGCCGGTCGCGCACATCCTCGAGCAGGCGAACTCGCTCGGCGCGGATTACATCGTGATCGGTTCGCACGGCCACACCGCGCTCTACGATCTCCTCGCCGGCAGCACCGCCCACGGCGTCCTGCGCAAGGCGCCCTGCCCGGTCGTCATCATCCCGCCGGTGATGAAAGCCGCGAAGAAGGTGAGGAAGAAGTAAATCTAACCGTCGGAATTTCACCACAGAGGCACGGAGACACCGAGAAATTCCCAGTCCGACTCATCTGAGATCTAACTCCGTGTCTCTGTGCCTCTGTGGTGAAATTCCGACGGTTAGATCCGGCGATCGGTCGACGTCTCTCCACCTTCTATCTGTCGATGCGCCTCTCCAGCCCCGACCGTTGCTCCTCTGCCCCTGCCCCGTGACTGTGCCTCCGGAAAGCTGACCGGCCTGTTGCCTACTTGTGGTTGCTTTCGCTCTCTG
>CALFNJ010000379.1 GCA_937902865.1 uncultured Opitutaceae bacterium | reverse complement strand
CCTGCAACGGCAAGGTCGTGGTCTGCGGCTTCTGCTGGGGCGGCGGCCAGTCGTTCCGTTTCGCGACCAACAACAAGGACATCAAGGCGGTTTACTCGTTCTACGGTCCGCAGCCCGACAAGCCCGACGACATCGCCCGCATCAGCGCGCCGATCTACGGCTTTTATGCCGGCAACGACGCCCGCGTCGACGCCACCATCCCGAAGACCACCGAGCTGATGAAGGCCGCCGGCAAGACCTACGAGCCCGTCCTCTACGAGGGCGCCGGCCACGGTTTCATGCGCGCCGGCGAGGATCCGGGCGACAAGAACCCGTCCAACAAGAAGGGCCGCAACGACGCGTGGGAACGCTGGATGGCCTTGCTCAAGAAAGTCTGAGCCGCTCCCGGCAGTCCCGCCCAAAGGCACAAAATCACGGAGGATCGACATCAGATCCTCCTTTTTTTTGCCCCGATTCCTTGAACTCCGAAATCCGCGGATCCTTTCCGTTCCTGATTTCCTGAGTTCCAGATCACACCCTCCCCGATCCCAACCCGCTCGCGCCCCACCCCATGGCCGACGACCCAGATCCGCCCCGGCAGAATTACGGGTTCAAGCAGCGTGAGATCGAGACGGTCAACGCTCCGACGAATGAGCCGCAGCCGCTGCCGCCGGTCCGCGTTCAGGACCTGATCAACCACGCCGTGGCCCCGGCCAAGCCCGGCGCCGTACCTCAGCCCTCGCCGCTCGCGCAGGACAACGAGGTCCACGCCATGCTCCGGGCCAACGTCGCCCGCGACAACGCCGCCGGCCTGAACGAGCTCATTCCGCTCGAAAAACGCCCTTCCCGGCGCCGGCGCGACTTCTGGTTTCTCATCATCTCCGGCAACCTCCTGCTCGGTTCGCTCGCCCTCGCCTGCGGCGCCGCCGGCAATCCCATGGTTTTTGTCTGCTCCGTCGGCGGCATCGGCATGATCAGCGCCAGCCTCTACTGGGTGATGTTCCACATCATGGACGACTACTAAGGCGCGTGTGCCGAGGTGGCCGCCGACCTCCGGGCGGCGGTGTTCGATTTCGCCGCGGCCAACAGACTGCCGCTGTTCGTGGTGGAGCGCGTTGACCTCAACGCGCTGAACGACGCGGCAGGCGTGGAGACGTTGAAGCACGGACCGATTCGAACAACGCGTTGGGGTCAACGCGTTCCACCTGCTGAATTCGGAAGCCAGGAATCCATGAAGGATTTTCCCTTCGACTCCTGGTTTCGTGGCTTCCGAATTTCAGAGATCGAACCGCCGGCGTCTGGCTATCCCTGACATCGCCCCACCAATTCCCAGACGAGAATCGCCGCCGTCACCGACACATTCAGCGATTCCACTTTCCCACTTCCGGAAATCGTCACCAGCCGCGTGCACGCCACCGCCACCTCCGGCGCCAACCCGTGCTCCTCGTTGCCGAGCACCAGCGCCACCGGCGGCGGTTCCTTCTCTTTTCCAGCCAGCCTCGCCTTGCCACCGCGCGCCGCCGCCCCGAGCACGTCGTAACCCGCCGCGCGCAAATCCCGGATCAGTTTCGGCAGGTCGTCCGCCCGCCAGACTTCCACGTGGGCCAGTCCGCCCTCCGCGACCCGATGCGCCGCTTCACCCGGCCGGGCGGCGTCCGCCGTCCCCGCGATCACCAGCCGCGGCACGCCGAAGAACGCCGCTGTGCGCGCGATCGCGCCGAGATTGTGCGCGTTGCCGATGCGATCCAGCAGAAGCAGCGGTTCACGCCGGCGCGCCCAGGCCTGCGCGTCGGCCGCCGTCGGAGTGCGCAGTGGTTTTTCCGCCACCACCACGACGATGGCGCCGTGGTGCCCCGAACCGGGGAGTTTTACGAGCTCGGCCGGTTCGACGCAGCGGTAGATTTTCTTCGCCTGCGCCAGCGCCCGGCAGATCACGCCGATCTTCCGCCCCGTCTCATAATCGAAATACAGCCGCTGGATCGCACCCGCGTCCGCCGCGAATTGCGCCCGCACCGCCGCCAGCCCGCAGATTTTCAGTTCGGTCGTTTTCATTTCAGGCCGACAAGGCCAGACGGGTTGTCACACGAAGCCACAAAACCTGCAAAGCCCGGATTCTGGGAAAGAGGACCGGATCCGGTCTCTGCGTTTCCGCGGCTCTGCGCGAGATGCCGGAATTGAAATCTTCCGAGATGGAAACCATCGCCTAAATCCGGAGCTCGCCCACCAGGGTGAACTCCTCGCGGTCGTGATAGAGATGCCGAATCTTCAAGTCGGGCACGAGCCGCATCAGTGGCGAGCCCGGCGTGCGCAATTCGCGGGCGAAGGCCAGCGGATCGACCCGGCCGAACTTCAGATTGATGACGAAGCGCCGGCACCAGCCCTGCACCAGCCAGGGCTCAACGATGTTGCGCAGCACGTTGTGGGGCTCCTCCACCATATCGCAGAACAGCCAGTCGTACCGCGTGCCTTCGGACGGCTTGAATCCAAACGCGTCCTCGCGCCGGTGCTCGATCTGCGGATTGTCCAGCGCCCCGCCCTTCAGCGGTCCGTTGTCGATCGCGATCACCCGCGCCCCGCGCTTCGCCGCGCTGTAACTCCAGCCACCCGGCGCCGCGCCGAGATCCACGACTGACTCGCCCGCCTGCGGCTCGCGTCCGAGCAGATGATAGGCTTCCTCGACCTTGAGATAGGAGCGCGACGGCGCGAGGTCGTCGTCCGCCATGCGGCGCTGCCCGTGCCGATACGCCTCCCGCGCGACCCACACCCGACCGAAATCGACGAAGAACACGAACAAGCCCCGCACCGGTCCGCTGCCCCGCGGCAGATCCGGCGCGGCCAGCTTCGCCACGCGCGAAAGTTTTTTCTTCAGCAGTTCCCCGAAAGCGCTCTCCACCGCCTTCACCCGGCGGCCGAGTCCGACAATTTCCTGCGGCCCGAGCCACAGGCTCGCCCACGGGCCGTCGATCCGTTCCCCCCGGATGCTCGTGAGAAAAAAATCCGCCACGCCCTGCGCGAGCGCGTTGACCGATTCACCGCGGATTTCCACCGGATCGCGGAGCGACAGATGAGGAAACACGAGTGACTCCAGCGGCGCTGCCAGAGCCGCTGTCACCCTAACCCATCCCGGCCCCTGCTCCGCCAACGCGCCGCCACCCTCCTGCGCCTCCCGCGCAAGAAACGTCTCATACCCAGCCTGACAAGTGAGCAGCATACCGAAGGATCCGGTCTAGGTTGCAGTTATCTGGAACTCAGAAAATCGGGAATCGGACACGATCCGGTTTCACACGAAGCCACGAAGGGCACGAAAGAATGAAACGCGTTTTGCTTCGTGCTCCTCGTGGCTTCGTGTGACCCAGGTTCGATGGATTGCCTCCGGTTCCTGATTTCCTGAGCTCCAGATAATAAAAAATTCTCCGGCTCGATCAAAGTCGATGGAGGTGGAAGCCGCCGTCGACATCGAAGACCGCGCCGGTCGAGAACGGGAAGCGCCCTTCCGCGATCGCGCGCACGGCCTGGCCGATGTCCTCGGGCTTGCCCCAGCGGCGGATTGGCGTGATGCCGCGTTCGTCCTGGATGATCAGCTTGTCGTACTTCTCCTTCACGCCGCCGGTCATGTCCGTCGCGATCACGCCCGGGCGGATCTCATAGACATTGATCCCGTCGTTCGCGAGGCGGTCGGCGAACAGCTTCGTCATCATCGCCAGGCCGGCCTTCACCATGCAGTAATCGCCGCGGTTGATCGACGCCGTGTACACGGAGATGGACGTGATGTTGACCACCCGCCCGCGGCTGCCGGTGGCGTCGGGTGCCTGCGCCAGCATCTGCTTCGCCACCAGCTGCGTGAGGAAAAAGGGCCCTTTCAGGTTGATGTTGTAGAGCCGGTCGAAACTTTCCTCCCCCGCCTCGAGCAGGTCCGCCCGCACGTTCGGAGCCACGCCGGCGTTGTTCACGAGCAGGTCGATCCGTCCAAACTTCGCGACGGTCTCCGCCACCATCCGCTGGCGATCGGCCGCGACCGCGACGTCCCCCTGCACCGTGAAGCCATCCCCGCCCGCCGCCTTCACCAACGCCAGCGCTTCGGCCGCCGCCGCGGCGTTGCCGGCGTAGTTGATCGCGACGCGCGTGCCGGCGCGGGCGAGTTCAATCGCGATCCCGCGACCGATGCCGCGGGACGCTCCGGTGACAAGGGCAGTCTGAGGAGAAGTCATGTCCGGCCAGCAAAGGCGGCGCCGTTTCACCCGGCAAGCTTTGTGGCGGAGACGGCCCAACGAACCGCCGGAATTTCACCACAGAGACACGGAGGCACAGAGACGAACTTCCGTCAGCACACCGAAACGCGGACTCCTCCGTGTCTCTGTGCCTCTGTGGTGAAAAATCCGGGCTTCCTGGCTTCCGAATTCACTCACGTCTTCGCAACAATCTCCCCATCCGCGAGAACCAACTTCCGACTTTGCGGTCAGTCGCCGCGCAAGCCCCCGCTTGTTCTCATTCATCATTCATTCTCATCCGCTTACGCTTACATCGATCCTCATGAAAACCTCCCTCCTGCTTTCCACCTCGCTGCTCACGCTCGCCGTCGGCCTCACCGCCGGCTGCCATAAGAACACGGCCGAGTCCGCCATGGACAAGACCCAGGACGCCGTCGGCACCGCCTACGACAAGACGAAGGACGCCGTGTCCACCGCCGCCGACAAGACCCGCGACGCCGCCGTCGACACCAAGAACGCCATCGCCGGCAAGCTCCGCGATTGGAAGCTCACTCCATCCGACCTGAAGGCCGACATGCAAAAGGGCGGCCGTGTCGTGCGCGACAAGACCCAATCCGCCGGTGAAAAGGTCGGCGGCGCGATCGACAACGCCCGCATCGTCACCGTCATCAACGGCAAGTTCGTCGCCGATTCCGATCTCTCCGCCCTCAAGATCAACGTCGATGCCGACAACGGTGTCGTCACCCTGAAGGGCACCGTGAAGTCGCTCGACGCCGTCGGCAAGGCCATGGCTCTCGCCCTCGACACCGACGGCGTGCACCAGGTCGTCTCGCTCCTCACGGTCGAAAACCCGTAATCGTTCAAACCCGGAGGTTGGCCACAAAAAAGCGCAAAGAACGCGAAAACAGGAAGCCCGATCCCAATCCTGTTTTTGCGTCTTCTGCGCCTTTTTGCGGCCAATCTCCGATTTCTTCATCTCGGCTAACTGCTCGATTTTTTTCTGATGAAAGGCGCCTTCATTTTCTTCCTCCTCGGAGCGATCGCCGGTGCGTTTGCCTTGAATTACTACAATCAGCGCGAGGCCCGGCGCACCGTGACCGGTGCCGAACCGCCCGCCACTTCGCTCGCCGACAAGACCCGCGATGCCGCCGGCGATGCCAAGGACACGATTTCCGCCAAGCTCCAGGAGTGGCATCTGACGTCCGATGACATCAAGCGCGACCTCGCCCGCACCGGTGAGGTGGTCCGCTCCAAGGCCGCGGTGGCCAACGAAAAGATCACGGACGCCCGCATCGTCACCGTCATCAAGTCGAAGTACGTGCTCGATCGCGACCTTTCGGCGATCGACATCAACGTCGACTGCAAGGACGGCGATGTCGTCCTGAACGGCTCCGTCGCCTCCGCCGAGCTCATCGGCCGCGCCGCCGTCCTCGCCCTCGACACCAACGGCGTCCGCAACGTCACCTCGCGGCTGACCGTCGCGGTCAAATAGGCCTCTTCCCAAACCGTCTCGCGCAGAGGCGCAGAAACGCAGAGGCCGGATTTTCGCTCTCCACGTAGGGGCGTTCTTTATGGACGCCCTTTTCGTTTCTTAACTTAAGCCACCTCCGATCTCCGCGGCTCCGCGCCTCTGCGCGAGACGGTTCGTAATCCGTGTTCGTGATTCATGGTTCGCGGATTGATTTTTGTTTTCGTTTTCCTTTTCGCCTTTTAACCGCGGCTCCGGCGCGGCAGGTTGCCGCGGATGCGTGCGTTGATCGCCTTCGATAAATTCAAGGACTCCCTCACTGCCCGGGAGGCCTGCGATCTCACCGCCCGCGCGCTGCGCACCCGCCACCCCGACTGGTCGCTCGACCTTTGCCCGCTCGCCGATGGCGGCGAAGGCTTCGCGGAAATCCTCACGCTCTCCGCCGGCGGGAAAATGGTCCGCCACCGCGTCGACGGTCCCCGCGGCACCCCGCTCGAAGCCGGCTTCGACCTCGCCGACCTCGCCGCCATTCCCGCCGCCCCCCGCCAGCTTCTGACGTCGAAAATCGAGAATTGGAAATC
>CALFNJ010000378.1 GCA_937902865.1 uncultured Opitutaceae bacterium | reverse complement strand
CTCCAGCCTGCCCTGGACCGTCCAACGGATGGCGAGGAGGCCAGCGGCGAAAATGAAGACGTTGAGCACCAGGCGAGTCGGAACTCCCGGGGGCTGGACCCAGAGCAGCTTGATGGAGTTGGCCGGCACGAACGCCATCAGGACCAGCCCGAAGGAAACCAGCACCTTGGCCCTCACCCCCGCGAAATAGGGCCGGTCGCGATAAGTTTCGTCGAGCCGGGCGAAGAGGGAAGCAAGAGGGCCGATCATGCTCGCGAATCACCGTAGCGATCCCGGCGTCCGCAGCTATCTCAATTTCCGGACTAGGGTGTTTTACTGGAAGCGGCGAGGAGGCAGGAAATCACCACGAAAAACACGAACGACACGAAACGGGGCGAGCCGGATGATGGCCCACGGAATACACGGATGACACGGAATCCGGAATTTTCTTCGGTGTATTCCGTGTGTTCCGTGGGCCAATGGCTGGCCGGGTTCGCCGTGGTCAATGCGTGCGGTTGTCCGGCACGACGCGGGGAGTGCCGACGTCGACCCTGCCGTCTTTCAGGGCGCGCTTCACGAGCGTTTCGGTCTCGGGCATGTCGCGGCCGAAGTAGGGGGCGGCGGTGTCGATCAGGGTCGGCAGCGTGTCGTTCATCGCGATGCCCTTGGCATCGACGGTCATGCGCGTGCGCCAGAGGAGGCGCCGCTCGTGCTGGCCGGCGGCGGCGTAGTCGTAGGCGGAGGCGACGACGAAGAAAACGTCATCGAAAGCCTGGGAGATGACGAAGGCGTTCTTCGGGCTTTCCCGGGCGAACATCTCGATCGGGTCGATGAATTCCTGCAGGTCGGGGTCGAGGATCGACTGGGGGCCGGGATCAAGGCTGCCCGCAGCGGAGGGCGTGAAGTGATTCGTCACGTCAACGTCGTCTTTGAGCTGGAAGAGCTTTTTCAATTTGTCCGCCAGCTGGGTGCCACCGACAAGACCGGCGCGGTCGAGGATGTTGCGCTCGACCATTGCCTGAGAGATCGAAGGATCGTCCTCGGGATGCAGCGCGTAGTGCGCGCCCCAGGAATAGATGACGAGGAGGCTGGGCGGGTGCGCGGGAGGATCGGCGGGCAGGTAGCCGTTGGCGGCGAGCGCCTTTTTCAGCGCATCCTCGAGTTCGGCGGGCAGCGGAGGCTTGGCGTCGGAAGGCTCGCCGAGCGAATGGAAGCCGGCGGACTGGGCCACGAAATAGGCGGGGGACTGCGGAGAGGACTCGGGGAGCTTTTTGCCGTCGTCGGTCATCTCGGTGATGACCGTCATTTCGACGTTCGGATTTTTCTGAAATGACTTGGGCAGGAGGGAGAACATCCACGGGCTAGGCGTGCCGGATTTCTTCGGCGCGGCCGCGGGAGCTGCGGCGGGTTTGGACGCGGGCGCAGCGGCGGCGGCAGGGGGGACGGAGATGGCCGAAGAAGGCGCAGCGGAGGCGGGTTCGGCGGCGGAGAGGGTGGCGCGCAGCAGGAGGCCGGCGGGCAGGAAGATCCAGGAGAAGGTGAAGCCAGAACGGGGCATGGCGGGAGGAGATGAGCGAGAGCGACGCAGGGACGTAAGGGATGACGATGCGGCGAAAGGGGGAGTTTCCGGCGGGGGCGGTTTTACCAGGGCGAAAAGTCGGCAGCATCCCTTATATGTTCATCTCTATAGTGGCCGCCGGGCGGGAGTCCGAACAAAGAAAATGAGGGCCGGCCTGCGGATTCGTTTCGCGCAGAGGCGCAGAGGCGCGGAGGTCGGATGAGGCAAGGGGGGTGGACGCAGTAAGGCGCAGATAACGCTGGTGTCCTAGTTTGCCTGGGAAAGTGAATCGTTCTCTTTCTTCTTTCTCATTCTCTTTCTCTCCCGGGAGTGATCGAGAAAGAGAACGAGAAAGATGAACCATCATCGGTCAGATTACACACTACCCTGAGGACGTAAAAGCGATCCGCGGGAGGTTGCTCCCCATTCGGGAGGGGGATGACAGTGTTTTATTCTTATCTCCGCACAGTTGGGTGGGGCTTGCGCGAGGGAGGGAATTGGGGAGGGTGGCCGGCGTGAAGGGGGGCTCTCATTCCGCGAAGGGACGGATCCACTATGCCTGGGTGGTGGCGGGGGTGACCTTTTTGACGCTGCTGGCGGCGGCGGGCGGGGGGGCGGCGCCGGGAGTGATGA
>CALFNJ010000377.1 GCA_937902865.1 uncultured Opitutaceae bacterium | reverse complement strand
CCGGCCGGCTCCGGGAATGACAGGCTCCGTCATGCGCGAGCCGCAGGATGGCCGGGAGCCAGGCAAAGAACGTTGTCGTAGGGATGGCTTTGATGCCACGCCGTGAGATGGCCGGAAGGCGTCAGGCCGTTGATCGAATAGCCCCGAGCGACCAGAAAATCGATCGTGGCCCGGCCGGCCTCGCCCGCCGCCTCGACATAAATCGCGCGAATCCGTCGGGATTCGATCAGGCGGGAGGCCCCGCGCAGCGCCTCCTGCTCGTAGCCTTCCATGTCGAGCTTCCAAAGATCCAGCGTTTCCAGGCCATGACGGTCGAGCTCGGCTTCCAGCGTGGCGATGACGATGGGTTCGCCCGCGATGGAGCTGACCTTGTTCCAGGCCCCGTGACGATCGGAGTCGCCATCGGTCGCGAGCCGCGCCCGGCTGGCGGTGGCGCCCAGGCCGACGGGCTCGATCGTGACCTGCGTGAAGCCGTTGGCGGCGACGCCTTCCGTGAGCCACGCGCGGGCGGCTGATCCCGGCTCGTAGGCGAAAATGCGCGCGGCCGGCAGGAGCGACGCGAAGTAGAGGACCGTCTGGCCGATGTTGGCGCCCGAATCGACGATCGTGCGCGTGCCGGCGCCGTCGCGGCGCAGCCAGTGCCAGAACGCGGGCCCTTCGTAGGATCCATAGACGATCCAGCGGTGCGTCTGATTGCCGAGGTCCAGTTTCCAGACGGGACCGGGCGCGGTGCGGACCCAGCAGATGCCCGCGCCGGCCAGCGCGCGGCCGAAGAGACGGTCGCAAATCCCCAGCTTGCGCGGGAATTCGCGCGACTGCAGGCAACGCAGGAGGCCGGGCAGCGGCAGAGGGCGGTCAGGCGTGGTGCTCATGGGGGAAACGGAACGAGGATGCGGTCACTTCAGCCGAGAAAGTTTCGCAGGACAAAAGGTATGCCCATGACCGCGACGCCGGCCTGGAACATCGAGCTGAGCCAAATGCTGAGCGTCCATTCGGTCTGAAACGACCACGCCAGCAGAATGATCAGGTACAGTCCGGGATAGGACAGCAGCGGGCTGTTGGCGGTGGCGATGTGGACCTTTTTGTAGAAGGCGCCGAGCGCGCAGGCGAGGATACCCACGCCGAAAAAGCCGAAGTTGGCGTAAGCCTCCGAGATCATGCCGAAACCGATCGTGGTGGTCTGCGTGGCCTCCTCGTTCTGCAGGCCGTAGTAAATCGCGAGCGTGTACGTGCTGATGTGGCCGGGCGGTTTGTCGGGCCAGAAAAAGCGGGGAATGAATTGCCCGGGGATTTGCGCGTACGTCTTGCCGTCGAGATAAGGCTGGTGCTCGGGCGTGTAGGAGGCCACCAGGCAGAGAATCTGCATCAGGGAAGTGCGATCGAACAGCTTCTTGGCCAGCGCCTGGTCGCCTTCCGAGCCGGTGGACAGACCGTTTTCGATCCACTCGGCATAGAACGGCAGAAGCCCGGTGAAGGCCACCTGCTGGTGATCCTGCCCCTCGATCCAGTACTTGTTGCGCATGGCGCTCTTGCCGTTGTGCAGGAGCGCCACGAGCGCGAGCACCGCAATGACCGGCACGATCGGCAGCCGCCGCCCGCCCGCAACGTAACCGACCACGGCGAGCACGATGATGGAAATGCCTCCGACCAGAAAGAGCGTGGAGAACTGGATCAGCACCTGGACCGTGATCGTCGCGACGAGGACCGATCGTTCCCGCGGACGGAGCGTCTTCATGCCCCAGCGGCGGGACTGGATGAACACCGAGACCAGGCCGATGCCATAAAAGGCCGCGCGCAGGATGCCGTTGATCTCGTAGGGGATCGAGCTCTCGTAGAAGATCGAGACGAACGTATAGATGGTCGAGAGCACCAGGCCGTACCCGATGTAGTTCTCCATGCCGTGCCCCATGATTTCATCGGTGTAAAAGGGGGTGCGCCCCGGGCGCCCCCGGATGAGAAGATAGGTCGAGATTGCCGTGATCTGGAAAAGCAGCACGGCGCCGGCGCAGAGGCTGATGAGGTCGGTCGGGTAGACTTTCAGGTCCGCGTGGCCGTTGAGCACCGGCAGCGCGTAGGCATTGGCCGTGGTGAGGAGCAGGACTTCAAACACCGGCAGTTGATCGCCGCCGCGGCGCGCCCACAGCAGGCTCGGGAGCACGGCGAGAAACAGGATGGCCAGCCCTTCATAGAGGAGGAGTGGATCGTCGACTTGGGCGGTGAAGGCGTAGTAGGCGAGCAGGGCCGCGACGCCGAACGCGCCGACCTTGAATAGCTGGCGGGAACTCCGCCGGCTCGCGCGCGGTTCCCCCGGCTCTGCGTCCGGCGGCGGGAAGGGAGGCAGGGAGTCAGTCATGACGTGCGGTCAGGGCTCGATCGAAGAGTCCACACTGCTGGCGGGTCAGATCCTCAGCCAGATAATGTTGGTTGAAGAACGCTTCGTTGCGCGCCGGCAGCGAACCGGGAGGAAACCCCTCCAGCGCCCGATCGAAGAATTTGACGAGGTTTTCGTGGGCCTCGTTCTTGGATTCGTTTTCGCTGAACCGGACGATCACCGCGCAATTCAGCTCCTCGAGGATTTTTTCCAAGACGCTATGCTTGAAGACGAGCGCCAGGATGGGGCGGCCCGAAAGATAATAGGGATAGATCTTGGAGGGCGAATACGCCAGATCGCTCGAGCCCGGCAGCATCAGCACGTCGGCATCGCGCTGCAGGCGGAGGCATTCAAGGTGTCCCAACCGGTGCGGGATTTCCTCCACCTGGTCGGCCACGCCGCACATTTCCGCGATCGGCATGACCGAGTTCCGGCCCTGCCCGGGGGCGACATAACTCGTCCCCAGGAAGTGGAAGCGCAGCCGCAGGGCCTTCTGGGGAAAACGATCCCGGAAAAGCCTCAGGCCTTGGCAAAGCACGGTGAGCGCGTGCGGCATCACCGGGCCGGCGGCTCCGGTGTAGAGAAAATGGAGCTCATTCTTCTCCCGCCGATACCGGTGAGCCGGCGGGGGGAGGAGCGCGGCCTGCTCCAGATCGTTCCGGCTGGCGCCAAAGAGAATCACCTCCGCCGGCACTTCCCGAAACCACGGATACCGGGCGCGCAGGTCGCTGATGTAGTCGGGCGAGACGCTCATCAATCCGCCGGCGCGGCGAAACGACCAGCCTTCGAGCACCCAGGCCATGAAGCGGGCCAGCTGGTATTTCCAGCCACCGGGCGGCTTCCGCGAGCCAGGACGCTCGTAGTAGTTCGTGCGCCACGGATCCTGGAGGTCCAGCACGTACGGCACCCCGTGGATGAATTTCCAAATGCGTCCCAAGGGGAATGTCACGAATTGCGTGTTGGTCAGAAAAACCAGATCGATTTTCTTTTCCCGGATCAGGCGGCTGCCGGCGAAGAAGAGATGCAGCCAGGCCCGCAAGCCGATGTTCTTCAGTCCAAACCAGCGCGTCCAGCGGTGCGAGAAGGCCGACGTGAAATGCACGGCGGCGTCCGGAGGCACGGTCTTGGTCAGTTCGGGCTCGCGGACGCCGTCCTGCCACCGGTCTCCGACTGCCAGGACCACCGGCTCCCAGCCGCAGGCCCGATAATAGGGCAGGCTCATGCGGGCCCGCTGCATGTCGGGGGCATTGGTGGGCGGCCAATGCGGCGAGATGATCAGAACACGTCGGAGGCGGGGGGCGGATTCAGATGGCATCGAGACCAAAAGCTTGAATCTCCAATCTTCCGGGCCGGCGCGACCGGGATTCAACTGCGAAA
>CALFNJ010000376.1 GCA_937902865.1 uncultured Opitutaceae bacterium | reverse complement strand
TCCGGTTCTCATCCGTCGATCTCAACCAGCTCGTCCGCGATCTCGTGGCGCTGCTCTCGGAAACCTTTCCCCGCACCGTCAGCTTCAACCTCGCGCTGAAGGACGGACTCCCCCCGCTGCACGCCGACCAGAATCAGCTCCAGCAGGTGATCCTCAATCTCTGCGTGAATGCCCGCGACGCCATGAACGCCGGCGGCACGATCAGCCTCACGACGAGCATCGTCTCGGGCGACAGCCTGCCGCCGGGTCGGGTCGACCCGCGCCGGAATTACGCGCGGCTCCAGGTGCGCGACACCGGCAGCGGCATGACCCCGGAAGTGCGCCAGCGGATTTTCGAGCCGTTCTTCACCACCAAGCAGGAAAATCACGGTACCGGCCTCGGCCTCGCGGTGGTCTACGGCATCGTCACCAGCCACCAGGGCTCCATCGAAGTGGACAGCACCGTGGGCGTCGGCAGCACCTTCGACATTCTCCTGCCGCTCGCGGCCGACGTCGCGCTCCCCGCGCCCGCCGTCGCCACGATGGGTGACTTTGCCGGCGGCACTGAGTCGCTGCTGGTGGTCGACGACGAGGACGCGCTGCGTCTCATGCTCACGACCGCTCTCACCCGCAAGGGTTACCAGATCACGCCCGCAGCCTCGGGACTCGAGGCGATCGAGCTGATCGCGGACATGGCCAAGCATTTCGACCTCGCCGTGCTCGACATGAACATGCCGGGCGCGAACGGCCTGAAAGTGCTGAAAGCCATCCGGCTCTGCCGTCCGCAGCTCAAGGTGCTGGTGGTGAGCGGTTATGTGACCGCGGACGTCCGGACCTCCTTCGAGGCGCTCGGCCAGCGCGACATCATGCAGAAGCCCTACGCGCTCGCCGACATCGGCCAGCGCATCCGGAGCCTGCTCGACGTCGCCCCCTGATCTGATTTTTCCGATCCGTCTCGCGCAGAGCCGCAGAGACACAGAGGTCGGACGGTGAATTCGGAAGCCAGGAAGCCATGAACAACGCGTGGCTTCCTGGCTTCTGAATTTATCGGATCGATCTCCGCGCCTCTGCGCCTCGGTGCGAGACGGTTTGGGAAGGGTCGATTCCGGGGTTGCCGCAAATTTATTTCAGAACGCCGCGGAATGAGCCGATAGAAGCGGCATTGGGCATCATCAGGACTATCCAATCACATGGAACGTCTTTTTCGAAATGAATCACCGCAAACCACCGCATGCGCCGTCCGGCCTGCGGGGAGCAGGGCATTGTCTTTTTTTGCTGCTCCTCGCGACGCTCGTGACGGAAGGCTCCGAGGGCCGAACGCGACCGCGTTCTGCCGGGAGCTCGCGCGATGCCTTGGAGCCATCCTTTTACCTGCCGGCGATCGGCGCCTGTCCGCTGCGCTTCGCCGCGGAACCGCCCCCGCCGGATCTCAGCCTGCGCCAGTCGCCCGCCGCCGGTCCGAAGAATCCGGATCCGACGGTCGCCGACTTCACGCCGGCCGAACCGCCTCCGGAAGCCATCGCGAAGGAGAACGAGGAACCGGCGGCCGCGCCGGTCCAACCCGAAGCGAAACCATCCGACGTCGTGCCGGCCAAGCCCGCGCCCTCGCCGGTCCTGCGCGACGAGCTGCGTCCGCGCATCCGCCCGGATGACTTCCTGCCGTTCTTCCAGGTGCCCGGCTCGGCGAACGGTCGCGGCGAAGTGATCTTCTCCGTCCCCGCGCCCGCCGCTCCGGCCTCGCCTGCTCCGCTTCCCACCAGCTCCGCCACGTACACTCAGACTCCGAAATAAATAATGATCGGTTCTCGTCCTCCCTCCTCCCGCCCTTTGCTCCGGTGGATCCTTCCGCTCACTCTGCTGCCCGCGCTGCTGCCGGGCCTCTCCGTGCGCGCGGAGGAAACCGAAGCCAGGCCGGCGGAGAAGGCGGCGACGCACGCGCGCACGTCGCCCGCGGCGCAGGCAGAGGCTACGTCCGAGGCTGAGGCAGAAACCAAGCAGGAGTCAGCGGCTTCGCCCGCGGAGAAAGCGGTCGACGATATTCAGGGCCGGCTGAACCTCGGCCTGACGCTGACCAATCGCGGCGCCTACGACGACGCCGAGATCGCCTACCGCCAGGTGATGAACTCGCCCGAGGCCGACCCGGCGGCGGTGAAGACCGCCGTCCTCGGCCTCGCGCACATGCACCGACGCCAGGGCGCGCTCACCAAGGCCGTCGCGATCTACGAGAAATTCCTCAAGGAATATCCCGGCGACGAGCACACGCCGGACGCACTCCTGGAGCTCGGCCGCACACTGCGCGACATGGGCGCCTACCGGCTCGCGACCAGCCGTTTCTACAGCCTGATCAACTCCACGCTGAAGCTGCCCAGCGGCAATTTCGACCGCTACCAACAGCTCGCCAAAACCGCGCAGTTCGAGATCGCCGAGACCCATTTCCAGGCCGGCGAATTCGAGGAGGCCGCCAAGTTCTTCTCCCGCCTGCGCCTGCTGGATCTGAACGCCGCCGACCAGGCGCGCGCGCAGTTCAAGGCCGGTTACTCGCAGCATCTGCAGGGCGATGAGGAAGCGGCCGTGACCACGCTGCGCGCGTTTCTCGCGCAATATCCGGACGACGAGAACGTGCCCGAGGCGCGCTACCTGCTCGCCGTCGGCCTCCGCACGCTCGGGCATTCGGACGCCGCATTCGTCGCGACGCTCGAGCTGCTCCGCGAACAGAAGTCTCGCCTCAGCTCCGATCCGAAGCGCTGGGCCTATTGGCAGAGTCGCACCGGCAACCAGCTCGCGAACGATTTTTTCCTGAACGGCGACGTCAATCACGCCGCCCAGATCTACGCCGGCCTCATCGAACTTTCGCCCGAATTGTCCTGGCGGCTGCCCGTCCTCTATCAGATCGCGCTCTGTCAGGAGCGTCTCGGCGACATCGAGCGCGCCCAGCAGGCGTATCACTCCATCATCGATGGCGCGGGCAAGAACCCGAGCCCCGAGCTCGCCGAGCTGGCCCGCATGGCCGCCTGGCGCCTCGACCAGCTCGATTGGAGCGACCAGGTCGGCCGGCAGGTCGCCCGCATTTTCAAACCCGCGACACCAGCGACCGTCGCGATCAACGTCCCGGCATCAGCCGCCCCGCCTTCGGCCAATCCCACCTCCTCTCCCGCTTCGTCCTCTCCCGCCCATGACTGAATTGGAAACCATCCAGGCGCATCATCAGCTCTGCGACACGATCCACCAATGCGTGCTCGAGGAGAACCGCTTCCTCCGTCAGCACCAGCGCGTGCCCGACCGTGCGATGCTCGAGCGCAAGCGCGCCCTGCTCGAGAAGCTCGACGCCAGCCTCGCCGCCCTGCGCGCCCTGCCGGCGGGTTCGGTGCGTCATCCTGATCTGCAGGCCCAGCTCGAAAAGACTCGTTCGCGCATCCTCCAGATTCTCCAGCTCGACAAGGAGAACGATCAGCTCCTGCTGCGCCACAGCCTCGCCGCCACCCGCCCGCCCGCGAGCGCGCCCCAGCCGTCGGTCGCGCTGCTGCAGAAGATTTATTCGCGCTGCAGTTAACGGAGGTTCGAAAGCTCCGAGGTGGAACGCGTTGTCCCTAACGCGTTGGCGGCGCTGCGAACAGAACGACGTCAAAACGCAGACAGAGTCGAGTCGTCTCTAAACGAAGGGCGAGGCGTCCCCGCCGAGCCGTAGGCC
>CALFNJ010000375.1 GCA_937902865.1 uncultured Opitutaceae bacterium | reverse complement strand
GGACAACCGCTGGCTGCTTTATCCGATGTGGCTCTGGGGCGGCGCCACCAGCGCCGGTTTCGTGCTCGGACAATTCACGCTGCTGCTCCGGCTGATTCCCCTCGAGGCGCGGAGCCTCGCGCTCGGCCTCAACTCCGCCGTCACGTCGCTGTTTGCCGCCGCCGCTCCGATCGCCGGCGGCGCGATTCTCGCCTGGGCACTCCCGCGCTGGGGCGATGCGCTGGCCGTGTACCATGTCTGCTTTCTCCTCCAGCCGGTGCTGGCCATCGCCGGCTGCGCCCTGCTGCTGCGCCTGCACGAGCCGCGGGCGAGCTCGCTCAGCATGGTCTTCGGCGCGATGCGCAACATCCGCACGCTCAGCGGCGTCCTCGGGCTGAGCTTCCTTACGAACTACGTCTTCTTCCGCGACCCCCGTCGGAATCGGCCATAGTTCGAAATCGGATTTCACCACAGAGGCACGGAGGCACAGAGCTGTTTTCCGTCTTGGGTTGGTTCTCCTCGGTGCCTCCGTGCCTCTGTGGTGAACTTCCGGTGCCGGGATTCATCCGTTGACCCGAATCGCGAACCGGGCTGAGATTTCTCCAGAACCTTTTGCCTCGCATGCGGTCGGAGAGGAATTGAACTGCGGCGCTTAGCGCCGTCCCCTGCCACTATGAATAAAACCCCTGTCATCATCATCGTCGCATTGCTGATCGGTGTCGCCGCGTTCTTCGGTTACCGGAGCTACAAGGCCGATCAGGAAAAAGCCCTCACGGAGCAGCGCCTCGCGGACGAGCGCGCCGCTGCCGAACAAAAACGGCTCGAAGCCGAGCGCAACGCCGCCGCCGCGACCGAAGCCCGGCGTCTCGCCGACCTGAAGGCCCAGCAGGACCTCGAGGCCGCGCAGAAAAATCTCGCCGAGCTCCGACGCGAGCAGGAAGCCGCCGAGGCGGCCCGCAAAGCGGCGGAGGCGGATGCCGCCCGGCTCACCGCCGAGCGCGACCGGCTCACGCGCGAACGCGAGGCCGCCCAAGGCGAGGCCAAGCGCATCGCCGAGCAGCGCGAGCGCGAAGCCGCCGAGGCTGAGCGCGCCCGGCTCGATGCGTTGCAGAAGCTGCAGGAGGCGGAACAGCAGAAGCGCGAGCTCGCCGATCGTGAGGCCGCCCGCCTGGCCGCCCTCCAGCGTCAGCAGGAGCTCGCTGCGCAGCAGAAGCGCGAGTACCTGTCCCGCGCGATCTACCCCAACGATTACAAGCGTCGCGAGCACTACTACATGCAGATCGACCTCTACAATTCCGAGCAGGACGCGCTGCCGGCCAAGCCCACGCCGCTAAAGTAATTGTAGAAAAGCCGTCGGCAGTTTCGGAGTTTCACCACAGAGACACCGAGGCACGGAGATCAATCCTGACGGTCAGGGATTTGATTCTCCGTGCCTCGGTGTCTCTGTGGTGAAATTCCGAATGAGTTTGATCAAAAAGAGCCTTGCGTTCGCCCGGGCAAAACCGCTTATTTCGCTCTTTTATTCATGAAAGCCACTATCAAAACCCAAGGCCAACAGTTCACCGTTACCGAGGGGGACATCCTCATCGTTAACCGTTATCCGAACACGGCGGCCGGGGCGGTCGTCGAGATCAAGGATGTCCTCGCCACGGGCGAAGGCGCCAATTTCAAGGTGGGTACCCCCACCGTCGCCGGAGCTTCCGTTTCCGCCAAGATCCTCGAGAACAAGCGCGGCGAGAAGGTCATCGTTTTCCGCAAGAAGAAGCGCAAGGGCATGGAGCGCAAGCGCGGCCATCGCCAGGAGCTTTCCGTCATCAAGATCGAGTCCATCAAAGCTTAATCCGTAACTTACTAGGAGTTTTTCGCCATGGCGCATAAAACAGGTCAGGGTACATCCAATAACGGTCGCGACAGCCGCTCGAAGCGTCTCGGCGTCAAGGTCTTCGGTGGCGAAACCGTCACCGCCGGCACGATCATCGTCCGCCAGCGCGGCAGCAAGCACCACGCCGGCCGCAATGTCGGCATCGGCCGCGACTGGTCGCTCTTCGCCCTCAAGGCGGGCGTCGTCAAGTTCGACAAGGCGCACCGCAGCGTGTCGATCGTCGCCAGCTAAGCTCACCGAGATCTCACCTCTTTCAGGCGCCCTTCACCGGGCGCCTTTTTTTGTGCCCTGGCGGGATCGAGCCGCGTTTTTCAAACCGGTTTCGCGCAGAGGCCCAGAGTTCGCAGAGAACAATCTGATCTGCCAATCCTAGTGCTTCTACAGCTCTGCGGACGCGTTTGAAATGTAGGGGCGTCCCTTGGGACGCCCGGTTCGATGATCGCAGCGCCACCGGCGTAGCAAACAACGCCCCTGCATAGCCTCCAAGAGGAGCCCGATCGATCGATCTCTGTGAACTCCGTGCCTCTGTGCGAAACCGGATCGAATGCTCGTCAGCCTCCCCACAACCTTCCCGCATTCCGGCACCGCGATCAGCCGATTTCTTAATTCTTCCTTCTTCCTTCCTCCTTCCCCCTTTCCTACTGTCCCCGCCTCCCGTCGCCTGTCCTCTGTCTTCTATCTCCCGTCTGCCGATTCCCCAAAATGCCTTCCCCTTCCCGCCTCGAACAGCTTCGGCGCCAGCGCGCCTTGCTGCAGGAGCATCTGGCTTGGCTCGATCGTGAAATCGCCGGGGAGCTGACGACTCACCGGCCGGCTCCAACGCCGGGCCCCGGAACCGGAACATCCGGTTATCGTGCCTCGCTTCCTTCCGCGACGTCGCCGGCAGCGGCCGCCACCGGGATGCAGGCGGCCCCGGGCGAAGTGGGCAACGGCAGCGGCGTGAACGTGGACGAGCTGTTTGAGCGCCTCCGCGCCGACGAGAAGGAAAGCGCTCCTCCGTCGAAGACCGGGTGCTGGATCGCCTTTGCCGTCATCCTGCTTGTCCTGATCTGCGCCACCGGCGCGGCGATCCTTTTTCTTTATCGCTGATCCGTTGCGGCTGAGGCCGTTCGGGAGCAGCGCCGGTTGCACGGACATTTTCCGTGAACCGCCGGGAAGATTCGTGGTCATCTGGACCGACCTTTGACCGTCCCACCCTCTCGAGACCTCGCGCCGAATACGCCACGTTCCGCCGAACTCGAAGCCGATGCCTTGCGCCTTTACCGGCGCATCTGCGTGCTGCGTGCCACGGGAGAAACGACCGCCGCCGACCACTTGGAGTCGGGGGATTTTGCGCGCGCGCTGGCCGCCGCCTCGGCGAATCCGCATTCTGACTCTGCTCCTGGCTTTCCTGCTGCCTCCAAGTTGGATCGCGTTTCCGTTTCCGACCGTGGAGACGAAAGCTGGCAGGCCCGTCTG
>CALFNJ010000374.1 GCA_937902865.1 uncultured Opitutaceae bacterium | reverse complement strand
GGCTTCGTCATGACCTGGGAAGCGGGCTGCACACGATAGAGACCCCCGGTGACGACCTGCTCGCCCTCGGCGAGACCGGTGAGGACGACGGTGTTCGTGCCCTCGGTCTTGCCGACGGTGATATTGCGGCGATCGACGGTGTCATCGTCCTTCACGACGAAGACAAACCGCGCGGCGCCATTGAGCTGGATTGCGGAGTTCGGGACGAGCAGGACATTGCTCTCGACCTCTGACAGCATGCGGACGTTGACGAACTGGTTCGGGAAGAGCCCGTGGTCGGCGTTGTCGAACACCGCCTTGAGCCGCACCGTGCCGGTGGACACATCGATCTGGTTGTCGAGTGCGAGGAGCTTGCCGGTGGCGAGCTTGGTCTCGAGGGCGCGGTCGAAGGCCTCGACCGGAAGCTCCTGACCGGAGGCGATCTGCTTGCGGACCTGGGGGAGATTGTCTTCGGGGATGCTGAAGACCACGGCGATCGGCTCCTCCTGCGTGATGACCACGACGCCGGCGTCGCTCGAACGGACGATGTTGCCGACATCCACCATGCGCAGACCGACCCGGCCGGTGAGCGGCGCGGTGATCCGGCAGTAGCTGAGCTGGAGACGGTCGTTTTCCACGACGGCCTGGTCGATATGGACGGAGCCCTCGTACTGGGCGACGGACGCCTTGGCGGCGTCGATCTGCTGCTGGGTGACGGCCTCCTTGGCGTTCTCGTAGCGCTCGAGATCGCGCTTGGCGTTGTCGAGCAGGGCCGAGTCGCGGGTGAGCTGGCCTTCGGCCTGGGCGAGGGCGACCTGATAGGGGCGCGGGTCGATTTCGGCGAGGAGATCGCCGGCTTTCACCATCTGGCCCTCGGTGAAATTGATCTTCAGCAACTCGCCGTCGGCGCGGCTCTTCACCGTGACCGTGTTCATCGCGGTGACGGAACCAAGGGCGCTGAGATAAATGCGCAGCTCGCCGGTCTTGGCCGGGGCGAAAGAGACCGGAGTCGGTCCGCTGCCGCCGCGACCGCCACGACCGCCGCCGCCGCCACCACGTCCACCGCCACCGCCGCGACCGCCGTAGGCATTGGGCGCCGGAGCCGCCTCCTTGGGAGGGTGGAAATAGAACACCGCGGCCACGGCCAGCAGGAAGACGATGAGCACGACCCACTTCCACGGCGAACGGCGCCGAGCGGGGGAAGCAGTGGCCGAAGCGGCCTGGGGTCTTTCGTTGGAATTCATAAGTTACCTTCTAGGAGACGGATGAAAGGGGGGCGGGACTCAAAAAAAAGGAGGTCGAGCGTAAAAATATTTGGGCGGTCGGCAAGAGTGTGGTCGTTCGACGCGATACCCAAGGCGAAGTTGCTCACATTATCGGGGATATCTGGAACTCAGGAACTCACGAAGCTGAGGTGAATCTTGCGGGAGTTCCTGCTAGAAGGTGGGTTAGCTGGCCCTTTCCTGAAACCGATGGGTATCACGCGAGGAGTGAAGGCGCCGCAGGCGGGCGTGACAGCCGGCGCGCAGGTAGGGGGCCTCCCTTGGGACGCCCGTTCGCTCTGCCCGTCCAAGCCGCAAACGCATTCAGAACGACCGCGGAATTCGAAGACCGTGAACAGAAGCGCCCCCAGCGGAAACTTTTGCAGCTTCCGACGTCAGAATCCATCCGCGGGCCGGTCCTGCTGCTGGAATCAAACGGGGCGTCCCAAGGGACGCCCCTACCTGCGAGCCGGGATGATCACACCCTCTGCGTGTGTCTTCGCGTGAAACGGATCGGGATCGGTCCGATCCCTGAGTTCCTGATTTCCAGATAAATAAACCCGTCACCGCTCCAGCGCGGCGGCGATCTGCTGGCAGGAAGTCTTGATGATCTGCAGGCGGGCGTAGCGCTTGTTGTTCGAAGGAACCAAGTGCCACGGGGCGGTGGGATTGGCGCTGAGGGAGAGCATGTCGCCGACCGCGGCCTCGTAGGCGTGCCACTGGCGGCGATTGCGCCAGTCCTCGGCGTTGATCTTGTGCCGCTTGTACTCGGTGTCCTCGCGGTCGCGGAAGCGCCGGAGCTGCTCGTCCTTGCTGACGTGGAGCCAGAACTTGAGGACGATGATGCCATGCTCGGCGAGCTGGGTCTCGAAGTCGTTGATCTCGCCGAAGGCCCGCTTCCATTCGTCGTCGCGACAGAAGCCCTCGATCCGTTCGACGAGGACGCGGCCGTACCAGGAACGGTCGTAGATCGTCACCATGCCCGCGCGCGGCACGTGCCGCCAGAAACGCCAGAGATAGTGATGGAGTTTTTCTTCGTCGGTCGGCTTCGCCACGGGAATGACGCGATAGTCGCGCGCATCGATCGCATCCGTGAGCCGCCGGATGGCGCCGCCCTTGCCGGCGGCGTCCCAGCCCTCGAACACCCAGACGATCGAGCGCCGGCGCTCGGCGGCCTGGCGGACGAGCTGGTTGAGCCGGCCGAGCCACTTGTCGCGCTTCTCCTCATAGACCTCGCCGGAGAGCTGCTGGTCGAGCGGAAGCGACTGCAGCCGGCGCATGCCGGCGGGGCGCAGCGGCGTGACGCGGCGCGGCTTGGTTGGGGCGGGAATTTTCCGATGGCTGCGGAGATGGGCGGCGAAACGCTGCAGCACATAGTCGCCGACCGCGAGATTGCGGGAGCGAGGATCGGCGGCGTTGATGACGTGCCACGGCGTGGCCGGACGGCTGGTCGCGCGGCGCAGGCGCTCGGCGAGGCGCGCGAGCCGGTCGTGGTCGCGGTGACTTTTCCAATCCTCGGGAGAAACGCGCCAGGCCGTGCGCGGATCCTCCTCGAGCTCGTGCAGCCGGGCGCGCTGGGCGTCCTTGGACAACTGCAGCCAGCATTTCACGATCAGCGCGCCGTCGGCGGCCAGGAGTTTCTCGAAGTGAGCGATGCGGCGCAGCCCATGGTCGAAATCGGCGAGCTCGCGCGGACTGCGCGGGTCCTCGCGCAGCGCCTCGGTGTACCAGGAGCCGTCTTAGATGCCCTGGCGGCCGCGGGGCGGGAGCGAGCGCCAGTAGCGCCACATCGGCGGACGCTCGCGCTCCTCGTCGGTGGGCTCATGGAAGGAGAACGTCTCGACGCCGCGCGGATCGAGCCAGGCATTGAGGATGTTGACGACCTCGCCCTTGCCGGAGGCGTCCTCGCCGGCGATGACGAGGAGCACGGGAAAGGGCGCGGCCTTGAGTTCGACCTGCATCTGCAC
>CALFNJ010000373.1 GCA_937902865.1 uncultured Opitutaceae bacterium | reverse complement strand
CGTTCCTTGCGGACGCCCGTAACCGCTGACTGCGCTAACGTCGATTTTGCGAACCGAGTGGAACGGGCGTCCGCAAGGAACGCCCCTACATTGAACCCGGCCGGCGGGTCGCAGACCCGCCCCGCCGTCTACCCAATAATCTCGCCAATCAACTTCGGTGGCTTCGCCGGCCGCGCGCCGACAACAATCGCTTCCGCGAGCCTCCGCTTCGCCTCAGCCAGCGCCTTCGCATCATTCGCGTGAATGACACACAGCGGCGCCCCGCGCTCCACGCGCTCGCCGATTTTCACCAGGCCGCTGAAGCCGACCGCGTGATCGATCCTGTCTTCCGCCTTCGCTCGGCCCGCTCCGAGCCGCAGCGCCGCGAGCGCCACGCCCATCGCATCCACCGTCTGCACAAAGCCGGCCCGCGCCGCCGGCAGCGGCGCCTGAAATTTCGCCCGCGGCAGGCGCGCCGGATCGTCGACCGTCCGGACGTCGCCGCCCTGCGCCGCCACCATCTCGCGAAACTTCTTCAATGCCGCGCCGCTCGCCAGCGCCGCCGCGAGTCGCTCGCGTGCCGCGGCCTTCGTCTTCGCGACCTTGGCCAGCAGCAGCATCTGTTCTCCGAGCGCAAAAGTGACTTCCATCGTGTCCGCCGGACCGCGGCCCTGCAGACAAGCGATCGATTCCGCGACCTCGAGCGCGTTGCCCACCGCGCGGCCCAGCGGTTGCTCCATCGCCGTGAGCACCGCGCGCGTCGGCTTGCCCATCGCGGTTGCGACCGCCACCAGCGAGCGCGCCAGCTCCTTCGCCGCGGCTTTGTCCTTCATGAAGGCGCCGCGTCCGAATTTCACGTCGAGCACCAGCGTGTCGATGCCTTCCGCCAGCTTCTTGGACAAAATCGAGCCGCAGATCAGTGGAATGCATTCCACCGTGCCCGTCACATCGCGGAGCGCGTACAGCTTCTTGTCCGCCGGCGCCAGTTCCGCGGTCTGCCCGATGAGCGCGAGTCCGATCTTCTGCACCTGGGCGCGAAACGCGCCGAGAGTCAGGTTCACCCGAAAACCCCGGATCGACTCGAGCTTGTCGAGCGTGCCACCGGTGTGGCCGAGTCCGCGGCCGGAAATCATCGGCACCGCCACGCCGCACGCCGCCACCATCGGGGCGAGATGGAGCGAAACCTTGTCGCCGACACCCCCGGTCGAATGCTTGTCCGACTTCGGCAGACGGATGCGGGAGAGATCCGCCACAACGCCGGAATGCATCATCGCCTCGGTGTAGTGCGCGGTTTCCTGCGCCGACATCCCGCGCCAGACCACCGCCATCAGCATCGCGCTGAGCTGGTAGTCCGCCCACGAACCGTCCGTCGCGCCGCGCACGAAGCTCGCGATTTCCTCGCGCGTGAGTGCCTGTCCATCCCGCTTCCGTGCGATGACATGCTGGGGAAAAAGACCGGCGGCGCTCATCGGCGCAGACAACCATGCTCCCCCAACGCCGCAAAGCCTCAAATCGACCAGGCGCGGCGAGCCGGAGAATTCAGAAGCCAGGAACCCAGGAATCGATCCTGCCGTGAGTGATGTGGGGAATGGCCGCCAAGAGGCGCAAGAGCACGCAAAACCGATCCGTCAGAAAAATTTTTGCATCCTCTGCGCCTTTTGGCGGCTACCATTCCTGGCTTCCTGGCTTCCGAATTATTCCGCCGTCCGGAATAAGGTGGGGCGCGTTATCCCTAACGCGCCGGTTCGATTCCGCTACGGGCAAAGCGCGGATCACGGTTACGGCGCGTTAAGGATAACGCGCCCACCCTCACCTCAGGCGGCCGCGCGCTGCAGCACCAGCATCGAGCTTGTGCCGCGGAAGAACTCATAGGCCACGGGCGTCACCTTGCTCGCGATCCCCGCAGCCTGCAAGTCCCGCCGCAGGCGGTTGAGCTCGGCGTAGGGACGGCCGTCGGCGCCGCACACCGGATGGATGCGCACTTCGCCGGCGCTCACCCGCACGAGTTCGCGGCACGCCGCGAGGTGCCAGTCGTAATCGAACTTGCGGTTGTAGATGAACAAGAGGTGCGCGCAGAGCACGAGGTCGAAGGCTCCGTCGAAGAACGGCAGGTGCGGCAGCGCGCCGCCGACGTAGCGGCTGTGCAGGAAGCCGCTCTCGTAGTCCGCGAGGAACCGATCCGCCGCCGCGCGGCGGTCGAGCTCGGCCGCCTCCAGCGAGGGAAATGAGCGAAACCGGAGCAGCTCCGGCTTGGCCCGCAGCTGCGCGAACATGCGCGCGTAATCGAGCGCGACATGCGTCGCCAGGGCGTCCGGAGTGCAGCCGTAGAGCGGATCGACCGCCACGGCGTCCACCCCGCGCCGGAAAGCCTCCGCCGTGAACGACGCGGGTCCGGCCGCAACGTCGAGCACGGCGCGGCCGCGCAGCGTCACGGGATCGAGCGCGAAGAACTGACTGTATTCGGCGAGCGTGCGGCCGAAGAACGAGACCGAGGGCAGGTCGAGCCGGGACAAGGTCGTCGGCAGCGGGACAGGACTGGGGAGCGGAGCGGTGGAGATCATGGCATGGCGGGAAAAGATGGGACGGGAAAATGCGGGGAAAAAATGGACGCAAAAAAACCCGACTCTTTGGCGGGAGTCGGGCTCGACGTGGGGTGGAAACAAACGGCTTAGCCGCGTTGGCGCCATCGGCGCTTCACCATCGTCGGGCCGTCCCGCGCCAGAAAGCGCGTTTGGCGACCATCGTGTGGATGGAGGCGTGAGCGCGGACCTGGACGGGAGAATTCATTGCGCGTCGTGATGCGGCCTTCCGCCCCGCCGCGCAAGCGGATTTTTCTCCGCCCTTGATCGCACTTCTTCGAGAGCGATTGGCCGATGGATCGAAAGTGGGGACGCGACCTCCCGGTCGCGTGACGGCGGGCACCGCCCGCCGCCTCCGCAGGACGCGTCTGAGTTTCCGCCCCGCCCTTCGGCTCGAGCAGACTGATCCGAGTCCTGTTCAAGGTGGCCGCCGACCTCCGGGCGGCGGTTTCAGCACGGCGGACGTAGAACCGTCGCCCGGAGGTCGACGGCCACCTTTGGGCAGTGGTGCCGAACGAACGCGACCCGGAGGTCGCGTCCCCATTGTCAGTCTCGCACTCGTTTCACGGC
>CALFNJ010000372.1 GCA_937902865.1 uncultured Opitutaceae bacterium | reverse complement strand
CCGCATGATGTCGGTCGCGCTCACCGCCAAGGGTGAGAACCTGATGCGCGCGATCCTTCCCGGTCATTTCAAGATCATGGCCTCCCTCATGAGCCAGCTCAGCGAGACCGAGCGGAAGACGCTTGTGCGCCTGTTGAACAAGATCGTGCAGCAAGCCCTGACCGTCTCGCCCGTTCTGTCGGCCGAGCCGGCCACCGTCGAAGTTCCCGCCACTGCGCCGGCTTCGCTCTGAACCGAACTGAATTTTCCACCCGCTTCCGCTTCAACTTACTATCGAACTCCTCCACGTCATGGCCAAGAAAATCATCGTCACCGTCCTCGGCATCCTCGCGGTTGTCGGCTTCATTGTCGGCACCAAAGTCGTCCAGATCCGCGCGTTGATGGCGTCCGGCGCCAATCAGCCCGTTCCGATCGAGGTCGTCACCTCTGCTCCGGTCCATGCCGACAGCTGGGAGGAACTCATCAATGTCACGGGCACCCTCACCGCCGTGCAGGGCGTGACGGTCAGCGCCGAAATGGCCGGCAAGATCACCAAGATCGCCTTCGAGGCGGGTGCCATGGTGAAAACCGGTGACCTGCTCGTGCAGCAGGACATCTCCACCGAGGAGGCTCAGTTGCGTTCGATCGAATCCGGCGTGCAGCTCGCCAAGCTGAATCTCGACCGCTCGAAGGACTTGCTGGCCAAGACCACCATTTCCCAGGCGGAACTGGACGCCGCCCAGGCGCAGTACACCCAGTCCGTCGCGCAGGCCGACAACATCCGCGCCGTGATCGCGAAGAAGACGATCCGCGCCCCGTTCGCCGGCCGCCTCGGCCTGCGTCAGGTCAACCTCGGTCAGATTCTCCGCGAGGGTGATCCGATCACCTCGCTGCAGACCCTCGATCCGATCTACGTCAATTTCTCCCTGCCACAGCAGCGGATCTCGGTCCTCAATCCCGGCACGACCGTGCGCGTCACCACCGACGCCGCCACCGGCGAGACCTTCGAGGGCAAGATCAACGCGGTGAATCCCGAGGTCGATCCCACGACCCGTAATGTCCGCGCCCAGGCCACGCTCGCCAACTCGGCGGAAAAGCTTCGCCCGGGTATGTTTGCCAGTGTCGAGGTCGTCCTCCCGCAGAAGCTCGACGTGCTCGCGGTTCCGGTCACGGCCGTGATCTACGCGCCGTACGGCGACTCCGTTTTCGTCATCGACGAGAAGAAGAACGACAAGACGGGCAAGGTGGAGCAGGTGCTTCGCCTCCAGGCCGTGCAGCTCGGCCTCACTCGCGGCGATTTCGTCGCGGTCGTGTCGGGCTTGAAGGCGGGCGAGCAGGTCGTGACCACCGGCCAGTTCAAGCTCCGCGCCGGTATCGCGGTCACCATCGACAACACGCTGGCGCCGAAGGCGCAGCTGGCTCCGAAGCCGGCGAACTCCTGAGGTCCCTCCGCCGCTCCTGCTGCCTCGTGATCGCACGGGGCAGGGAACGGCAGCACCACCGCCATGAAATCCTCCTTCACCGACCTTTTCATCCGCCGCCCGGTCCTCGCGATCGTGGTCAACCTCGTGATCATCATCGCGGGCGTTCAGGCGTGGAGTTCGCTCAACGTCCGCCAGTACCCGCGAAGCGAGAATGCGAGCGTCACTGTCGCCACGGTTTAT
>CALFNJ010000371.1 GCA_937902865.1 uncultured Opitutaceae bacterium | reverse complement strand
CGCTGTCCGGCACTCCGGTCGCGCCCGCGGAAGATTCATCCCGCCGCGCCTCCGAGCCGCTTCCTCCCTCGCTGGAATCCCTGCAGCGGCGGCTCGGCCATGTCTTTCGCGAGCCCGATCTGCTCCTGTGCGCCGTCACTCACCCTTCCTACCTGCAGGACCATCCGGAGATTGAGGAAAACAACCAGCGCCTAGAGTTTCTCGGCGACGCCGTGCTGCAGTTGATTTTGACGGAGGAGCTCTTCCAGCTCTTTCCCGAGGATCGCGAAGGCCTGCTGAGCAAGCGCCGCGCAACGCTCACCAAGGGCACCTTTCTCGCCGCGCTCGCGCGGGAACTCGGGCTCGACGATTGCCTGCGCCTCAGCCCCGGCGAGGAGGCCAGCGGCGGTCGGCATCGCGCCGCGGCGCTGGAGGACGCCTGCGAGGCCCTGTTCGGCGCGATCTACCTGGACGCCGGCCTGCCGACCACCCGGGAAGTGGTGCTGCGGCTGTACGGTCCCCTTCCCCGCCGGCTTGCGGGCAGCCTCGATGCGGACAATCCGAAGGGCCGCCTGCAGGAACTCATCCAGCCACTTCACGGCAACGCGGCGCTGCGGTACCAAGTCGCCCAGGTCGCTGGTGCGGACCACGACCGCGAGTACGAGGCCACGGTTTTCATCAACGACCGCCCCGCCGGCACCGGACGCGGCAAATCGAAGAAACACGCCGAGGAAGCCGCCGCGAAAGCCGCGCTCAGCGGTCCGCTGCCGGAATGAGTTTCAGATTTGGATTTATCTGGAACTCAGGAAATCAGGAACCGGAGCTGTCGTGGTGGGGCGCGTTATCCTTAACGCGCCGGTTTGGTTCCGTCGGTCCTAAAACACGGATACCGGTTGCGGCGCGTTGGGGACAACGCGCCCTACCCTCGATCCACGCGGACGGGAACGTCGGCGTCGCCAGGCTCGATCTCCCCACCTCCGATCCAACGCGTTGAGGTCAACGCGTTCCACCATCGGAATTGTCTTTCGCCCGTTTCGGGATTTTTTCCGTCCTTCCCTGTCTTCACTCGCGTCGATTCCTGATTTCCTGAGTTCCAGATAGATACTCTCGGCCATGACCGCCTCCACTGCATCTCGCTCCAAGCTCACCGGCGTCTGTCCGCCGGCGCGCGGCGCCGTGATTGCGGGGCTGGTGCGGGAGCAGCCGGCTCCGGTGTGGCTGGTTGTCGCCGAGGATCTGAAACGCGCCGAATCGCTGGCCGAGGACATTGCGTTCTTCCACGGCGCGGCGGGAGGTGAAACCGCGGAGCTGACCACGCTGGTTTTCCCCGAGTCGATGCCCGACAGCCGCGACATGCGGGAGGCCTTCGCGGCGTCGAGCGATCGCCTCACCGTGCTGTCCCGCCTCCGCGCCACGCGGCGCGCCGCCGGCGGCTCCAGTCATGTGCTTGTCGTCGTCTCCACGCCGGCGGCCCTGGTCCAGCCGGTGCCGGCACTCGAGGAATTCGCCACCCGCGAGCTCGTGCTGACGCGCGGACAAAAGCAGTCGTTCCAGGGTCTGCTCGAGCAGCTCCGAAAGCTCGACTATGATTCCGAGGCGGTCTGCGAGGCGCCGGGCCACTATGCGATCCGCGGCGGCATCATCGACGTCTATCCGGTGACGGCGAACCAGCCGTACCGTCTCGAGTTCTTCGGCGATGAGATCGAGGAGATCCGACTGTTCGATCCCGTGACCCAGCGGTCCGGCGACGCCGTGGCGTCGATCTCCCTCGCCGCCTCGCCACGCGTGAAGCTCGATCCGTCGAAGACCGGTCTCGCCGACTATCTCTCGCCACAGTCCCATCTCGTGCTCGTCGAGCCGGCTTCGCTGGAGCCGGAGTTCGATCTCTTCGCGAGTGAGGACTCCGGCAGCAGGCCCGAGGTCGTCGAGGTTCCGGCCTCGCCCGCGGAGGCGACTTCACCTCCAGGCCGCGGCGGCGGATCGATCCTGTCCGAACTGCTCGCCAAATGCGCCGCCAGTTTCGGAGTCAGTGATCTCGACGAAGCGTCAGCGCTGTTCGATGGCGCGGAGAAGGACGTCACCTGGAACACCGAAAGCCTCGCGCACCACCGCAGCTATCCGGACGACGCGCTCGTCGCCCAGGAGCGCCTGCAGGTCGAGGAGGATGCCCGCCGCGCTTTTCTCCGGCAGGTCGCGGCGTGGCAGCGCGAAGGCTATCGCGTCCTGTTTGTCGTCTCGAAGGAAGGCGAGGAGCAGCGGGCTCGCGAAATTTTGGCGGAAGATCCGGCGCTCAAAAATGTGCCGCCCCACTTCGTGCGCGGCACGCTCAACGAAGGATTCCGCATCACGTTCCAGGAAGGAGCCCGCCTAGCATGGAGCGAGCGCAATGCGGGCGAAAGCGGTAGGGCGAGGCGTCCCCGCCGAGCCGCGACCCCGGCTCACCGGGACGGTTCGCCCTACCCTCCAAACCCTGCCGATGCGGAGGCCGGCGGACTCGTGGTCGTCACCGAAACGGAGATCTTCGGCCGCCAGCGCACGCGGCGGCCGTCGCTGAATCCACGGGCCGTCGCGCAGCGGGCGCAGATCGATCAGCTGCTCGATTTCTCCGAGCTCGTGGAGGGCGATTTCGTCGTGCACTTGCAGCACGGCATCGCCCTCTATCGCGGCCTGACGAAACTCGACACCAGCCAGGGCCTCCGCGAGGTCATCTCGCTGGAGTTCGACGACAAGGTCACGCTGCACGTTCCGCTGACCGAGTCCCACCTCGTCAGCCGTTACGTCGGCTTGAGCAAGACCAAGCCACAGCTCGGCAAGATCGGCTCCGGCCGCTGGGAGAAAGCACGCCAGGCGGCGGAGCGGGCGACGATCGACCTCGCGGGCGAACTCCTGCGCCTCCAGGCGACGCGCGAGGCGCAGCCCGGCCACGCGTTCCCGCCGGACACGACCTGGCAGAAGGAATTCGAGGCCTCCTTCGCCTTCACGGAAACGCCCGATCAGCTCCGCGCGATCAAGGAAACCAAAGCCGATCTGGAACGCCCGCGTCCGATGGATCGCCTGATCTGTGGCGATGTCGGCTTTGGCAAAACCGAGGTCGCCATCCGCGCCGCCTTCAAGGCCGTCCAGGGCGGCCGCCAGGTTGCCGTGCTCGTGCCCACGACCGTGCTGGCCCAGCAGCACCTGAATACCTTTCGCGAGCGGATGGCGGGTTATCCCGTCGCCATCGAGATGGTCAGCCGCTTCCGCTCCCGCGCGGAACAGAAGACCATCCTCGAAGCGACCGCCGCCGGGCAGGTCGACATTCTCATCGGCACCCACCGCCTGCTGCAGTCGGACGTGCGTTTCCAGGAGCTCGGCCTCGTGGTGATCGACGAGGAGCAGCGTTTCGGCGTGAAGCACAAGGAAGTGTTCAAGCGCATGCGTTCCACGGTCGACGTGCTCTCGATGAGCGCCACGCCGATTCCGCGCACGCTCTATCTCGCCCTCACCGGCGCGCGGGACATGAGCGTGATCGAGACCGCGCCGACGAACCGCCATCCGATCCAGACCATCGTGAAGACCTACGATGAGAAGATCGTGGTCGACGCGATCCGCCACGAGATCCGCCGCGGCGGCCAGGTTTTCTACCTGCACAACCGGGTGATGACGATCGACCTCGTCGCCGCGCGCCTGCGCGAGCTGCTGCCCGACCTGAACATCGGCGTCGGCCATGGCCAGATGGACGAGGACGAACTCGAACGGGCGATGACCGATTTCGTCGCCGGCCGGTACCAAGTCCTGGTCTGCACCACCATCATCGAGAGCGGCCTCGATATCCCCAACTGCAACACGATCATCATCGAGGGCGCGGACCGCTTCGGCCTGTCGCAACTCTACCAGCTGCGCGGCCGCGTCGGCCGTTTCCGCCACCAGGCCTACGCCTACCTGCTCCTGCACCGCCACACCCGGATCGTGGAGATCGCGCGCCAGCGCCTGAGCGCCATGCGCACGCACAACCAGCTCGGCGCGGGCTTCCGCATCGCCATGCGCGACCTGGAGCTCCGCGGCGCCGGCAACCTGCTCGGCGCCGAGCAGAGCGGTCACATTGTCGGCGTCGGCTTCGAGCTCTACTGTCAGCTGCTCCGCCAGAGCGTGGCGCGCCTGCGCGGCGACCCGCACGCGGCGGCGGTCCGCGCGAGCGTGAAGCTCGATTTCGTCTTCATCGGCGAGGGCGCCGGCGGCGGCGAGGAAAGCCGCCGGCGATACGCCGACAGCTACACTGCCGTGCGCGACGCCGAGCACGACGCCAGCGGCGCAGTGGAGGTGCCGACCATCCAGGCACGGCTGCCCAACAGCTACATCGGCGAAACCCGCCTGCGGATCGATTTTTACCGCAAACTGGCGCTGGCGGAGGATCCGACCCAGCTCCGCCAGATCGAAGCCGACCTGCGCGACCGCTTCGGCAAGTTCGGCGAAGAGGTCAAAGCCCTCCTGCTCGTCACGGAAATCCGCGTGCGAGCGGAACAAAAAAACCTGGTTTCCGTCGAAACAGAATCGAGCCGGTTGAAGTGCCTGCGCAACAGCGGTCGCCGCGACGATTGGGTGCAGGTGGGCAACCGGTTTCCAAGGTTGACCGCTCCGAAACCGCTTCTACGTTTGCGCGAAATTCTCGCTTTCCTGAACAATCTGCCATGATGTCCCGCCGTTCCCTTTTGGGCCTGATCAGCGTTCTTGCCACCCTTTCGGTCAGTCCGCTCCGCGCCGAAGACCAGGCGCCCCCGCCCGACAATCTTAACCTCCGGTTTGCCAACGGGATGGCGGCCCAGGTCGAGGACCGCATCATCACGGTGGACGATGTCCGCCACGAAATCGCGCCCCTCGTGCCCAACCTCCAGCGGCAGGCGCATAACGAGAAGGAATTCAACGACATGCTGGAGTCGCTGCAGGACGACACCATCCAAGGCCTGATCGACCGGGTCCTGATCGTGAAGGAGTTCCGCAAGCCAAAAGGCGAGGAAACCGAGCCGCGTTCGATTCCCCCCAGCTATATCGACAGCGAAATCGCCCGGAAGCAGCTCGAGGAGTTCGACAACGACCGCTCCAAGTTCCTCGCCTTCCTCCATTCGCAGGGCAAGACCCAGGCCGAGTACCGCCGCGACGTGGAAGAGGAGATCATCGTCGGCTACATGAAGCAGCAGCAGCGGAAGTCGATGAGCGTGGTCAGCCCGGTGAAGATCGAGCAGTATTACAACGAGAACAAAGAGAAGTTCTACCAGGAGGACGGCGTGCACCTCCGCATGATCCAGTTCACCCGTGAGGAAGGTCAGACGGACGCGCAGCTCCAGCCCAAGGTCAACGAGGTCATCCGCCGCTTCCAGGCGGGCGAGAACTTCAGCGACCTCGCGAAAAATTTCAGCCAGGACACAACGAAGCGCAGCAAGGGCGGCGACTGGGGCTGGCAGAGCCTCGGCGAAGCCGAGATGCGCAAGGAATTCCGCACCGTGCTGCTGCAGGCGAAGAAGGGCGAGATCGCCGGTCCGGTCTACATGCCGGAAGGTGCCTTCCTCCTCTACGTCGAAGACCGGAAATACGCCGGCATCGAGCCGCTCGACGCCGTGCGCCCGCAGATCGAGGCCATCCTTTCGCAGCAGGAAGCGTCCATCAGCCAGCAGCGCTGGCTCGAGCGCCTGCGTCGGGACGCCTACATCAAGCACTACTGAGCTGAGGGTCGGCGGAGTTCCGCCCGCGAGCGGAGGCTTTGGATGAGTTAATTCAGAAGCCGGGAAGCCAAGAAATCGGACCTCGGATCGATTCCTGGTTTCCTGGCTTCTGAATTAAGACCAGATCCAAGCCGGTCGCGCCCAAAGCGCGTCATTGAGGTTTCTGCTTTTGCGTTTTCTGCGCCTCTTTGCGGCTATCCTCTCCGGATCGAGGAAGCACGAGGTCTACCGGATTCGGGATTGGCGGCTTCCTCTGTGCTTCCGCGCCTCTGCGCGAGACCTTCCGGGATCGGAGCCCTCGCCTTCGACTCAAATTGCCTAAAGAGCGGGCAATGGAGCCGCGTTTCGTAGGCCAGCCGGCCGACCTGGTTCGCCGGCTGCACCATGGCCGAACCCAAACTCCCATCCTCCGCTGACTCTGAATATCCCGCCGGCAATCGTTTCCGCGAGCTCGTCACCCATGAGCGGCCGCAGGAACGCCTCGGCCGCCTCGGACCGGGCGCGTTGAGCGACGTCGAGCTGCTCGCCATGCTGCTCCGCAGCGGCACGGTGGGCCACGACGTGATCAGTCTCTCCACCCGCCTCGTGGCCGAAGCGGGCTCGCTCGCGGGGTTCCTATCCTGGAACGAGGCCGATTTCCGCCGCTTCAAGGGTCTCGGCGGCGTGAAATCGCTCCAGCTGATCGCCGCCATGGAAATTTCCCGGCGGATCGTCAGCCAGCGCGCGCACGAAGCGCCGCTTCTGAACCGCGGTGATCTGGTCGCCGCCTATTTCCAGCCGCTCGTGCGCGGGCTGCAGGTGGAGAAATTCTGGGTGCTCTGCCTGAACCGGAAGAATCGGCTGCTGAAATGCATCGAGGTCACCTCCGGCACGGCGACCGCCGCCCTCGCCCACCCGCGCGAAATCTATCGCGAGGCCATCCGGGCCTCCGCCGCCGCCGTGATCTGCGTGCACAACCACCCCAGCGGAGATCCCGCGCCGAGCTCCGCCGACCTCCACGTCACCCGCCAGCTCCGCGAAGCAGCCAAGACCCTGGACATCGAACTCCTCGACCACGTCATCATCGGCCAAACCACGGCCGATCCACTCGGGCAGGGATACTACAGCTTCCGCACCGCCGGGTTGATCTGAGTCGAACGACGAACCTTCGGAGGTTCACCACAAAGGCACAAAAGCACGAAGAACGGCATGGATTTAGCGGCCGAAAA
>CALFNJ010000370.1 GCA_937902865.1 uncultured Opitutaceae bacterium | reverse complement strand
TGAAGGAGGTGCTCGTCTCGGAAAACCAGACCGTCAAGGCCGGCGATGTGCTCGTCCGCCTCGATCCGCTCGAGTCCGAGCTCGCGGTCCAAAAGAGCCAGGCCGAGCTTGAACAGGCCAAGGCCCAGGAGGCCCAGACCCGCGCCGCCGCCGCGCAGGCCGACACGCAAATCGCGGAGGCCACCGCGCGCGTCGAGCAGGCCAAGGCCCAGGTCGCGCAGACCGCCGCCCAGCTCGAGCTCGCCCGCCTCAACCGCGACCGCAACGAGCAGCTCTTCGGCAAGGGCGGCGTCATCGCCCAGTCCGACCTCGACAACGCCCGCAACGCCTTCGCGGCCGCCGAGGCCGCGCTCAACGCCAACCAGGCCAACGTCACCGCCGCCACCTCCGCGCTCGGCTCGGCCGAGGCCGCCCAGAAGTCCGCCCACGCCCAGATCGCCGCCGCCAGCGCGAACGTGTCCGTTTCCGCCGCCGCCGTGCGCGACGCGGAGCGCAAGCTCAGCTACACCACGATCACCGCGCCCGCCAGCGGTCGCGTCGGCAACAAGTCGGTCGAGCCCGGCAACTACGTGCTCCCCGGCCAGATCCTCTTCGCCATCGCCGGCACCGATGTGTGGATCACCGCGAACTTCAAGGAAACCCAGCTCGCCCGCATGAGCCCCGGCCAGGAGGTCGAGATCACGATCGACGCACTGCCGAAGCAGGCCCTCCACGGCAAGGTCGACAGCATCTCGCCCGCCAGCGGCGCCCAGTTCGCGCTGCTTCCGCCCGACAACGCCACCGGCAATTTCAACAAGGTGGTTCAGCGCGTGCCGGTCAAAATCTCCCTCGACGACGAAAGCCTCCGCCAGGTCAGCGACAAGATCCGCCTCGGCCTCTCCGCCGTCGTCAACGTGCGGGTGCGCTGAGCAAGCAGCGCAAAGGTGGAACGCGTTGTCCCTAACGCGTTTTAGACTCTGCTGACTCGAAAGATGGACGGAGCGAACAACGCGTTAGGGACAACGCGTTCCACCTTTCGGTCTCAGCCGCGCATGTCTTTGCCGCCATCCACCGTCAGAGTCATGCCCGTGACGAATTTCGCCAGGTCGCAGAGCAGATAAACCGTCGCGCCCGCGACATCCTCCGGCAGGCCGATGCGCCCGAGAGGAAATCCGGACACGACCTTCTCGCGTCCGATCCTCTCCACCGGCCCGCGCGCCATGTCGGTTTCGGTCCACGCCGGCGCCACGCAATTCACCCGGATTTTGTCCTTCGCCAGCTCCTTGGCCATCGAGCGCATGAACATGATCTGCCCGCCCTTGCTCGTCGCATAGGCCGAGTAGACCTCGCTGCCGCGCTGTCCCGCCGTCGAGGTGTAGATCACGATGCTCCCGCCCTTCCCCTGCCGACGGAAGTGCGGCACCGCCGCCCGCACCGCCAGGAAGGTGCCGGTAAGGTTGATCGACATCGTCCGGTTCCAGAACTCGAGCGTCATCTTCTCGATCGGCTCGCCCTCGAAAATGCCCGCCGACACCACCAGGCCATCCAATCCGCCCAGCGTCTTGGCCGCCTGGTCGATCGCCGCGGTCGCGTCCTTTTCACTCACGACGTCCGCCTTGAACGCCAGCGCCTTGCGTCCCATTCCCTCGATCCGCTTCACGACCTCCTGCGCGGCGCTGCTGTCGCTGATGTAGCTGATCGCCACATCGGCCCCGGCCTCGGCCGCCATGAGCGCGGCCGCCCGACCCAGGCCGCGGCTGCCGCCGGCGATGAAAATGCGCTGACCCTTGAGATTGATCATAGGAGTAGAGGAGTCGGCGTTTGTCGCCGCTCGCGCCGGGAAATGCAAGCGGTCAGGAAATCTCCGCAGTCCCAATACGTCGGAATTTCACCACAGAGACACAGAGGTACGGAGAGAGCCCTTGGAGTACGTAGGGGCGTTCCTCGCGGACGCCCTGTTTGGGCCTGACTCCCAACGGGCGTCCACGAGGAACGCCCCTACATCAGACCGATTCCATCTCCGTGTCTCTGTGCCTCTGTGGTGAAATTCCGAAGGTTTTCGCACCAATCCGGCTCTCCGAAATTCTTCTTGCGCGAAACCGCCTCCGTCGTGTTTCGTAACCGTCCCGATTTTTCGGACCTTTAGCTCAGTTGGTTAGAGCGTTTCCTTGACATGGAAAAGGTCACTGGTTCGAGTCCAGTAAGGTCCACCATCGCTCCGTCACCGCTGCCTTCCCGCAGCGGTTTTTTTGTGCCCGCGGGTGCCGTTTCGGACCCTGCCCAGGTTTTTTCCGCAAATAGGGAAACCGGATAAAGCCGATTCGTCGATCGGGTGTCCAACGACGCTGCGAAGATGAGCCGTTTTGCGAGGTGGAACGCGTTGTCCCCAACGCGTTTTTCGCTCCGACCAACGTTCAAGCCGGCAACATCCACAACGCGTTGGGGACAACGCGTTCCACCTTCCGGAAGGTAAAAACCTGCTGAGGACTTCGGACCAAATAGCGGGATTTGCGTCCTGCCTTGTCATGGACTGCAGCGCACGACGCTTCCGCACCTTCCCTCCTCGCGCCACCAATTCCGTCCCATGAAATCACTCCTCGGTCTGTTTCTCCTCCTCACAGCCTCCCTGCAGGCTCAAGTCTTCTGGAAGCCCGTCAATTCCGCCGGCCAGTCCGCGGTGTTCTGGGGCGTCGCCTCTAGTCCTGATCAGCTGGTGGCCGTCGGCACCAACGGCACCATCATTTCGTCGAGCGACGGCACCTTTTGGTCCGGTGAAAACTCCGGCACGACGAACTGGCTGCTCGGTGTGGCCAATGGCAACGGCGCCTGGGTG
>CALFNJ010000369.1 GCA_937902865.1 uncultured Opitutaceae bacterium | reverse complement strand
TGGAATGCAGAAGAACACGATCAGCAGTACCACCCATGCCATCGGCATCAGGATCGATACCCTGCACACTTGGGCGCAAGGTCGCCGCCAGCCGACCGGTCCCGCGAAGGTGCTGCTTCGGGTAGCCGAGCGTCACCCCGAGGCGGTGTTGGAGGCGGTAGCATAGGACCGACCGGCCAAGCGCTCGAGTCTCGCAGACAAGCCCGCGATTCTCCCCGCGCCAGGCTATGTCAGTGAGGCCTGAAGATCCGCCGCGCGCGGGTGATTCGGATCGAGGACAAGAACGCGGCGGAGCAACTTCTTCGCTTCTGGCAGGCGACCCAAGCCGAGCAACGCCTGGGCTTCCATGAGGCGGGCCGACACAATCTGGCGCTTTTGGAGGTCGTCTTCGAAGACGAGCATCGTGGGGAGCGAGGTCGCGAAGTAGTCGATCTTGGCAGGGCTGCGGGCGAGCTCGCGGGCGTAGGCGAGCAGGTCGCGGAGGAGACGCTGGGCTTGCTCCCGACGGCCGAGGCGCTCGAGGGACAGGGCGGAATAGTAGGTCAGGTCGGAAAAGGCGCGGACGGCCATTTCCTGGAAGTCGCCCTTGAAGGTGGCAGCGGCGGTCCAGTGAGCGCGCGCAGCTTCGAGGTTACCGGCGGCGGCGCAGGCTTCGCCGAGCCAGAAGTGGACGTCGCTTTGGTTCGCGAGAAGGTGGCGGGCTTCGCCGAGGTTTTTCGGGGAGCGCGCGGCGGATTCGAAGAGGTCGCGGGCGGCTTCGATCTCTCCGCGCTGGAGGGCGGCGCGGCCGAGGGCGAGATGGGTGCGGACGTGCAGTCCGAGGGCGACGCCTTCCCCGCCCTCCCAGGGCTGGAATTGGCGCGTGGTCAGCATCGTCACGGCGCGCGCGGGCTGGCCGGTCTGGTTGTAGAGGGCGCAGAGTTCGAGCGAGAGGTCGTCGCGACGGTCGACGAGGACGCGCCGTGATTCGAGTTCGCGCAGGCGACGCGCGGGAGCGACGCCGGTGCGCTTCCAGAGCTGGTCGCGCTCGTACAGGACGCGGGCGTCATCCGGATCAGCCCGCAGCGCGCGTTCGTAGGCTTGGCGCGCCTGGACGGGTTTCTTCGCGATGTTGAAGCGACCGATGCCGAGGTTGCGCCAGACGATCGAGAAATCGCCATCAAGCCGGGCGGATTTTCCCCAAAGTCGGATCGCCTCGGCGTGGCGACGGCGATCGTAGAGGAGATTGCCGAGGTAGTAAGGAGCGCGGGCGTCCTTCGGGTTCTGTGTCATCGCCTGCTCGAGAATCGCTATCTCCTCCAGCCGCGAGGGAAAGCAATAGTCCGGCTTGGCCTTGGCCGCAGCGGCGAGGTGACGGCGCTGGGCGGCTTTGTCGCCGAGGCGCGCGGATAGCCACGCGCGATAATACTCCACGAGCGGAGCTGTGCCGGAGCCGGTTTCCGGTTGGGCTTCGCGAAGGACATCGAGAGCCTCTGCAAAAAAGCCGGCGCGCGCGTAGTCGAGCGCGAGGTCGAGGCGGACCTGCGTGTCGCAAGCCAGCGACTGGCCCAGCAGGTGGCGCGACCACCAGTCGAGCGGATCGAGCGCGCTCGTTTCGTGCAGGCAGCGCGCGGCTTCCCCGGTGCGGCCGAGCTGACGCAGGACGAGCGCCTGCAGATTGCGCGCGCGGAGATTGTCGATGTTCACCCGCAGGGCGCGATCGAGATGAGCGAGCGCGCTGGGCCAGTCGCGGCGGGTGCAGTCGATTTCCGCGAGCGCGTGATAACCGGCGGCCTGCCACGCGTGATTCCACGTGGCCTTGTAGAAGACGTCATAGGCTTCGTCGTCGCGGCTGAGGTGACGCAGCACCAGACCGAGATGATAGAGCGGCTCGCCGTCGTACGGATTCGGATTGCGGCTCGTCAGGCGCGCGAGCGCGAGGCGCAGCTCGCTTTCCGCGACGGCAAACTCCCCTCGCCTCAGGTGCCAGCGTCCCAGCGCGTGTCGGCAGCGCGCGTCGCCCGGATCGCGCCGCACGGCTTCGCGCCAATAGAGCTCCGGCTGACGTGTGGCATGACGGTACTGTTCGAGATGCAGGCCAATGAGGTAGAGCTCGTCGTTGCTCTTCACCTTCGCGGGCAGCGGCGGCTCGGTCGCGGGCGGCGGCACCGGATGACGCGCCGGCTTGGCGGGCTGATAGGAAATGATTTCACGGCCGTCCGTCGTCTGCACGGACAGGCGCAACTCGTGGCTGGCGACTCGCGGCGCCAGAGCGATCTCCTCGAGCAATGGCGTACCCGGCTCGAGAGTTTTGGTCCATTCGGCGAGCGTGCGCGAGTCGCGCTGGAGGCGGACGCGTGCCGTCTCGTGGCGCTGCGGGACGGAAACGCCGATCCGCGCTTTGCGGCCCGACACGCTCAGGCTGAGCGCCGCCTCCACGTTGGCCTGCTGCGCCGGGCCGATGCCCTGGATCGGATACCAGTACTGGCTCCAGGTCTTCGTCTCACCCGGCATCAGGAAGGAAAAATCCGGCTGGTTGTCGGTGTAGACGCCGGCCATCAGCTCGATGTAGGGGCCGTCCTCGTCGGTAAGGTTGCGGTCCCACGCGTAGCCGAAGCGCTGGTTGCCCCAGGTCCATTGCTTCTTGCCGGGGGCGATGTGGTGGCTGGCGATGTGCACGAGGCCGGCGCGGGCGTAGTGATCGTAGCCGCCGAAGAAATCCTCCTCCGAGCCCATGCACATGTAGGAG
>CALFNJ010000368.1 GCA_937902865.1 uncultured Opitutaceae bacterium | reverse complement strand
CGCCGACGATACCGGCAATGCCTGCCCCTCGCTGCACGTCGCCTTTGCCGTTTTTGGCGCCGGCTGGCGGCATTGCCAGTTGCGGAACCTGCCGGGCGACAATTTCTTGCGCTGCCTGAGTTGGCTGTGGTGCGCCGGGATCGCGTATTCGACGCTGGCGACGCGGCAGCACGTGGCGATCGACGTTTTTGCGGGCTCGATCCTCGGTGCCATCGGGGCTGCCTTCCATTACTGGCGGGACGCGAAAACGAAGGAAAAGGCCTCGGTGGTTCACCCAGCGCGGTCCCATCCGGCGGAGCCGGCGTCCGCTCTCCGCTAAAACGGCCCCTATTCCCTTGTTGCCGGGACAGAGTTAAGTCAGCGTTGGGGTTGATCCCCTACGCCCCATGCAAAATCGTGCGCGCTTCGAATTGAGTGCTCTCAGCCGGTTTGGTTTTGCAAAAAAGCGGCGATGCGCAGCGGCCATGCTCCTCGTCGGCGCTTTGATTATGGGCGCGACCTCGCTGCGCGCGCAGTTCGTGTGGAATCCGATCAGCGGTAACAATCTGTCCAACCCGCTGAACTGGGTCGGCAGTCTGCTCCCGAGCGCAAATTCCACGATCAACTTCGGTCCGGCGACTCTGGCTTCCTCGGTGAACCTCGATGTGTCGTACACGGCTGATACGATCAACTTCAGCGGCTCGACCCTGTTCGGCATCAACACAAGCAACCACAGCGTGCTCACCATTACGAACGCGGTCACCAATACCTCGACGGGAAACGGTACCATCCTGATCGCCGCGCCGGTCGTCCTCGGCGGCGACGTCACGGTCAGCGGCAATTCGACCTCCGCGAATCTCAACGTCCAGGACACCGTCACCGGCAGCGGCAGTCTCACGCTGAACCTCGTCAACGGCCGCACGCTGCAGCTCGCCAACGGCGGCGCCTACACGGGCGGCACCACGCTCAACTCGGGCACGCTCACGATCGGCAATGGCACCGGCACGGGCGCCACGCTTGCGGGCAATGTGACTGGCGCCGGCGGCACCGTCGCGTTCAACATGGGTGGTACCGATGCCGTGACCTATTCCGGCGACGCTTCCGGTGCGGTCTCACTTTCGATTTCCGGCTCCACCGGCGTGATGACCCTCGCCGGCCTCAACTCGCACAGCGGCGGGACGCTGATCGCGAGCGGAACCGTCAATGATGGCCAGGCCGGCGCGCTTTCGAGCCACAGCATCCTGACGCTCGGCTCAACCAGCACGTTGAACGTGAACTACGATGAGACGCTCGGCGGTCTCACGAGCAGCGGCAGCGGCGGCACGATCAACATTGCTTCGGGCAAGACCCTCACCGTGGACGTCGGCACCACGCAGGGGCCGTTCAACGGCACGATTTCGGGTTCCGGCGCGTTCGCGAAGACCGGCACCGGCAGCATCCAGCTTACCCACGACAGCGATTTTACCGGCGGCACCACGATCAGCGGCGGCACCGCCATGAACCCCAGCGTCATTTTCGCGACAAACTCCACCGGTTCCGCGCTCGGCAACGGCGGGGTCAGCATCGGCGCCAACTCCACGCTGCAGATCGGAGCCGCCGGCGGGGGGGCCACCGGTGCCGTTTCCGGCCCGATCACGTTCACGAGTTCCTCCGCCTCGCTCAATTTCAGCCTCAGCACGAACACGACCTTCTCCAACGGGATCACCGGGCCGGGTGCGGTCAATCAGATCGGCACCGGCACGCTCACGCTGAGCGGCACGAACAACTACAGCGGTGCAACCATTGCCAGCGCGGGCACGCTCACCGATGCCGCGGACGGCTCCTTTTCCTCCTCCGCGCTGCTCGCGGTGAAAAGCGGCGCGAGCGTCCTGGTTAACCACAACGAGAGCGTTCGCGGCCTGCAGGGCAGCAACGGACTTGGTGGCGCGATCACCATCGCCCTGGGCAAGACGCTGACCCTGACCCCCATCAGCACCCGCTTCTTTCCGGGCACGATCACCGGCGATGGCGCCCTGGTCGTCGGCGGTACCGTCCGGCAGATCCTGACCGGCATCAACACGTACCAAGGAGGCACGACGATCAACAGCGGCGCGATCCTGCAAATCGGCAACACGGATTCGAACCTGCCCGTGCCGACGCTCAGCGTGATCGCCGACGGCAGCGTCACCGGTTCGATCACCAACAACGGCTCGCTGATTTTTGACCAGCCGGACCTGGGCAACAATGGGATCACGATCAGCAACGCCATCACGGGGTCAGGCACGGTGACCTTCAGCGGGGAAGGCACGATCTTTCTCCCGAACGCCAACAACTACACGGGCGGCACCACGATTTCCAAGGGCACCGTGCTCCTGACCAACTCCACGGGCTCGGCGCTCGGCAGCGGCGCGGTCACGGTGTCCAGCTCGAGCGACGCCGGCATCCTGGCGGGCAACGCCGGCATCACCGGCGCCCTGACGATCAGCTCCGGTGGCGTGATCTTCCCCGGCACCTTCGACCATGTCCTCAACACCATGACCCCGGGCGTCTTTTCGACCGGCACCACCACCTTCGAGGGTCATGGCGCCTTGGCTTTTCTCATCAATGACGCCACCGGTACGCAGGGGACTAACTGGAGCCTGCTCAATATCTCCGGAATGCTGAACATTACGGCCGACAGCACCACGCCGTTCATGATTTCGGTCAATTCCGTGAACGCGCTGAACAAGAGCGGCAATGTGATCAACTTCGATTCGAATCAGAGCTACTCCTGGAAAATCGTCACCACCACGGGTGGAATCACCGGGTTCAACAGCAGCGCCTTCTCCACCTTCACCAACGCCGTCGGGACCGATGGCCCGCCGGGCTTCCTGAATAGCCTTGGGCCCGACGGTAACTTTTTCGTCACGCAATCCGGCAACGATCTCTACCTGAATTTCTCTCCCGTCCCCGAGCCGGCGACATGGAGTCTGTTCGGCGTCGGCGCGCTGATGCTGGGTGTCGCGGGCTGGAGACGGCGCAAGGTAGCGGCCAGGTGATGAGCGCTGAGACTTCGCGCTTGGACTCTCCTGGATCCAAAAAGAGCGAGCTTGATACCGTGACCGGAATGTAGCCGTCGCATCACCGCGACGGCTTTTTCTTTCGGGGATCCGGAGCAGGGCGAAAGGAGGTCATGAAGGACGCTCCGCGACCTCTCTTCCCCTCCGCGGACTCCGTGTTCAAAATCGGGTTCCAAACGCGGAAGGTGGTGAATCCTCCGCCGACCGATCGATCTTCGCGCTCCTCGCGGTTTCACGTGAATCAGCATGGGAGTCCAGGTTCGTCTTCCGTCCGTTGGGCCGCGCCACGCCACTTTCTGTAACTTCCGCGATAGAGCGGGTGTAATTACAGACGTTCCGTCCTCCATCGCCTCGACCCGACCCGCTTTCCGCCGCGCCATGATCATGCCCGCCGACTCTGCCGCCGTTTCGTTGCCATCGTCGTCGACTCCGGTCGCGGAAAATGTGTCCGGATTTCCGATCGGTGACGATTATCAGGTGAGAGCACTCATGACTGGAGCTGAATTTTCCCCGCTGTCTCCCGGCGCCGCTGCTGCCGCCGGCGCGGCCGCGATGGCGGCCTGCCTCGCGCGTGTGCAGCAGGGCGACCAGCGTGCAGCAGCGGAACTTGTCGCCGCCGTCCGACCGCTGGTCCTGCGCATCGGGCGCGGCGGCCTCCCGCGTCGGGCCGCGGAGCAAGACCTGGTCCAGTGAGTCCGCGTCAACATGTTTTCCGGG
>CALFNJ010000367.1 GCA_937902865.1 uncultured Opitutaceae bacterium | reverse complement strand
CGGGGCGGGCAGCGTCGAGAGCCCGACTACCGGTGTCCGCAGCCGCGCCGCGATCGTCGCGGCCCGGTGGACGTGGCCGCGGCCGTGGTGGTGGACGTACCAGCCGATCACGCGAGCTCCCGGTAGCGGCGCTCGTAGCCGTCGACCATGGTCTCGACGGCTCATGACGCCCCTGCTGCGCGGCGAAGCGAAGGCCGCGTGGCTGCGGCGCACATTTGCGGGCGAGGCGGTCGACTGGGCGGGCAGCCATGCCTACGGCGATGAAGCCGCGGACTTGCCGATGCTCGGGCTGGTGGGTTCGCCGTGCTTCGTGGCGGCGAGCGGAGCCATGGTTCCGGCTGGCTTGCCCGCGGGCACGCGGCGGCTCACCTGGGCCTAGCGTAGGCGTGGGAGCCGCCGGTCAGGCCGTCGATCATCTTCTCGATGTCGGGCCGGTCGAGCCGGTGCGCCTTCTCCCAGGCGGATTGCAGTTCGCGCAACGTGCCGGGACCATCGCCCTGCCGCTGCAGAATCTGGGCCGCGTGAAGATGGAAGAGGAAGGCGATCGACGTGTTGTCCTGCGCCCAGCGACTGGCGGCGAGGGCGTCCGCCGGCTGGTGCTCCGTCCAGTCGGTGACCCAGCGGGAAACCTCCCGCGACACGCCGAAGGTGGTGACCGGGAAAGCGCGGAGCGAGCGCGCGAGCGGTGCGTCCCAATTCTGCGGTGTCGGCGCAAAGGAAATCACGGACTGAAGCACGGTGAAGCCGAGGCAGAGCACGACGGCGAGACCGGTCGCGACGGCCGCGAGACTCCGCACGAACCGCGTTGCTTCGCACCGCGGCTCCACCGGATTGTCGGCGCTCAGGCAAAAGCCGGCGGCGAGCATGGCCGGAAACAGGCCGAGGAAATGGTAGAGATTGCCGTCGAGTGATCCGGAAAGCAGCGACGCGGTGAAGATCGCCGCCCACGGTTGGATCTCATTTCCAGCGGAAGCGGACCAGCCGCGCTTGAGCACGAGCCACGCGACCGCGAGCAGGGGCAGCGCACCGAAGACGCCGAAGTCGAGCAGCCACTGCAGGAGAAAGTTGTGCGGCTGAAGTCCGTCCATCGACGGCGTGAGGTAGCGGTAGGCGTCCGGTCCGAGTCCGAAGCCCGGCGCGGTGAGAAAATGATGCCAGCTCGCCAGCCAGAAGTCCGAGCGGGTCGAGCTCATCTCCGAGAGCGAACCCGCCGCGGTGGCCGCGGTGGTGCGCTCGACCGCGTTCCAGACGCCGAGATAAGCGCCGTGGGAGGGAATGATGGTGGCGAGACCGAGCCCGAGCGCGAAGGGCAGGGCGGTCAGCCAGGTCAGCCGCCAGCGTTCGCCTGCCGGCGAGCGGAGGAACCAGACGAAGAACGCGCCGGTGAGCGCCGCGAGCGGACCGCGGCTGCCGGACCACAGGCCGGCCGTCCAGATCGCGGTGGCGCCGAGAAAAAGCAGGCTGAAGCGCAGCTTTCCCTGCTGAGGGTAGGGACGGGCAGCCTGCCCGTCCGTTTCGGCTCCTTCCGCTTTCGGCCCCGTATCCGAACTCAAGCCCGGACCCGCGGGCCGCGTGTCTCTACCTTCTGATTTCCGGCACGTCACGAGTAGGTAACTCGCAGCGCAGACACCGACAATCGTCGAGAAGCCGATCAGGCGGTGATGAGGGTACGGGAACATCACGTCGTTCCCCTCGATCGCATAGGACACCAGAGCGGACACCGCCGCGACGGCGCAGCCCGCGACGAGGGCTTCGAGCCAGACTCGCGCAGCGCGCGGCTCGCGGCGGGCGAGGAACGCGGCCTCGAGTGAGAAACGCGCGAGGAGGATCCAGCCGCCGACCATGACGAGGGAAGCGGCGGCGTGCCGTGACACGGCCACCGCGATCACGGTGGCGAGCGCCAGCCAGCCGATCAGCAATTGCTCCAGGCTGGTCAGGCGCGGAAATCGCGGAGCGAAACGCGAGGCTCCATGGCGGCAGCCCCAGAGAACCGGAAGGAAGATGAGCAGCGGCGCGATCCGATCCTGATCCGTCGGCAAGGCCTGCAGAAACGGCAGCACGCCGAGACCGGCGGCGATCCAGGCGATCACCCAAGGCTTGGGCGCGGGATCGGCGGCGGGCGAGGGCGACGGAGGCATGCGCGTTCGGCGTTCGATCCGGAACGTTCAACGTCCAACGTCCAACATTCAACGTTCAACGATGACGCGGACTTCCGGGATGGAGCCTTATTTATCTGGAACTCAGGAAATCAGGAAGGGGTTCGCCGATCGAGGGGTGGGCGCGTTATCCCTAACGCGCCGAAATCGTTGCCTGCGTCCAGCGACCGAATGAGCGAACGGCGCGTTAGGGATAACGCGCCCCACCTTTCGGCATTTCGCGCAGAGGCGCAGAAACGCGGAGATCGGCCTCCAGATGATTTGTTTGATGTTGTTGAGGCAGGGGCGCGCCCGGATTGAGGTGGAACGCGTTGTCCCTAACGCGTTGAGCGCTCCGTCCGCATTTCAAGTTTGCAACGTCCACAACGCGTTAGGGACAACGCGTTCCACCTCGAGCCTGAACTGCCTTTTTCCTGATTTCCTGAGTTCCAGATAATAACTAACGAACTCCCGTCACGCCGGCTGCTCGGCGGGATTTCTCCAGCGCAGCAGGGTCAGCAGCAGGATCTGCACGTCGAGCCAGAGCGACCAGTTCTCGATGTAGTAGATGTCATGCTGGATCCGCAGCTCGAGCGAGGTGTCGCCGCGGAGGCCGTTGGCCTGGGCCCAGCCGGTCATGCCGGGCTTCACGAGATGGCGCGGCAGGTAGTGGGGGATGAGGCCGGCGAGCTGGTCGACGTGGTGCGGGCGTTCGGGACGCGGGCCGACGAGGCTCATGTCGCCGCGCAGCACGTTCCAGAACTGCGGCAGCTCATCGAGATTCCAGCGTCGGAGGAATCCGCCGATGCGCAGCAGACGGGGATCGTCGCGCGCGGTGCTTTGCCGGATGTGATCGGAGGACGCGGCATCGGGCGCCATGCTGCGCAGCTTGTACACGGTGAACGGGCGATGGCCGGCGCCGACGCGGGTCTGGCGGAACAACACCGGTCCGTCAGGCGACTCGCGTTTGATGAGCAGCGCGAGCACGGCCATCACCGGCGTGGCGACGACGAGTCCGACCAGGCTGCCGACGAGATCGATCGCGCGCTTGAGCGCGCGGTTGAAGAGGCGCCCGATGGCGAGCTCCTCGACGCCGAGGATCGGCACGCGGCCGATCGTCTGCAGGCGCAGGCCGCTGAGGAAGATGTCGAACGCGCCCGGCACCACTTTCCACTCCACGTAGGCACGCTCGCAGGTCTCGACGATCCGCTGGATCTCCGGCCGCGGCAAATCGAGGCGTGTGGCGATGAGCAGATCGGCGTGTTCGCGGGTGAGTACGGCTTCGAGCTCGCTCACGTGGCCGAGGAGCGGCGGCCGGTCGGACGGGGTCGCGAGGAAGGAGGAAGTCTCGCTGGACAGGCTCACCACGCCGACGAGGACGAAGGGATGCGTGGGATCGCGGGCGATCTCCACGGCGAGCGCGCGGGCGGAGTCGCTCCAGCCGAGCAGCACGGCCCGCCGGCGGAGGCGCGCCAGGAGAGGTCCGTGGGTGATGAACCGGTAGGCGAGGGTCCGCCAGACATAGAGCAGGACAACGACGCAGAGAAAGGCCACGACCACGAAGAGGCGGGAAATCGGCGGATCGAATTTCAGCACGAT
>CALFNJ010000366.1 GCA_937902865.1 uncultured Opitutaceae bacterium | reverse complement strand
AAATCGCCCACAGCATGATCAGCTGCTACTCCGTCCCGGCCCAGGTTGCCGCCTTGTTTTGTGGTCCATTGGTCGTGATGTTCGCCCGCATCGATCCGGCCTTATACGCGCCCACGCCCACTTCCGCTCCCGTGCGTCTCGTCGTGCCACCCGGAAATATCGCCGACACGCCCATGATCGCCATCACGCCCGAAACCGTCGTGTCCGCGTGGCGGGAACTGATCGCGATTTGATCGATCAGTCGGCGTCTGGAACAAGCCGCAATCTCCGGGCTCCCGTCTGCCGGGTAGGTAACGCTGCGGTATTGGAAAGCTTTTCAGCCTGCGATCTGCCGGAGAGTTAACCGCTAATCTTCGCTAGTCGGCGCTTATCCAGACAAAAGGCGGATTTCGTCCAGCGAATTGGCCGTCACCTATCAGGTGACACCTTGGGATGGTCGGTTTTTTGAATTCCTTGGTTAACGTGGATTAGCGGTTTCTCCTCTGAGCTTTCCAGCTTGATTTCATTGGTTTGATCCCGCGCCTTTGTCACCTTTGCGGACTTGGTGCAAATTCTCTGCCTTGGCTTGGAAAGTCCCGTCTCCGAATCGGCACTTTGGCGTTGCCGCGCACGTCCTCGCTTCCAGCCTCGACCTTGCAGCCAATGCCTTTGCTCGAAGTCACCGATCTCCGCACTTACTTTCACACTCGCAGCGGCGTGTATCGTGCAGTCGACGGCGTGAGTTTCTCGCTGGAAAAAGGCGAGACACTGGGCCTCGTCGGCGAATCAGGCTCGGGCAAATCGGTCACATGTTACTCGCTGATGGGTCTCGTTCCACAGCCGCCAGGCCGCATCGAAAGCGGAAAAGCCATGTTCGATGGTATCGATCTGCTTCATTGCCCGCCGCGCGACCTCCGCGCGATCCGCGGCAAACGCATCGCGATGATTTTTCAGGATCCGATGACGTCCCTCAATCCCTACCTGCGGATCTCGGAGCAACTCATTGAGCCGTTGCTCATCCACGAAAAGATTTCCCGAACCGACGCCCTCGCGCGCGGTCTCGCGATGCTCCAGGCCGTCGGCATCAACGACGCGGAGAAACGCATGCGTTCCTACCCGCATGAATTTTCCGGCGGCATGCGCCAGCGCGTGATGATTGCGATGGCCCTCATTGCCCGGCCGGAAATCCTGATCGCCGATGAACCGACCACTGCACTCGACGTGACCGTGCAGGCGCAAATTCTCGAGTTGATCAAAAAACTCCAGGGCGAACTCGGCATGGCGGTGATTTTCGTGACGCACGATCTCGGAGTCGTATCGGGACTGTGCGATCGCGTGCAGGTCATGTACGCCGGACGCATCGTCGAAACCGCCGACACCCGCGCGCTTTTCCGCACCCCGCGCCACCCTTATACCAAGGCACTGCAACGTTCCATCCCGTCCCTGCAACCCAAGGGCCGCGAACTCTACACGATTCCCGGCCTGCCGCCTGATCTCTCGAAACCAATTGCCGGCTGCGCCTTCGCCCCGCGCTGCGAATTCGCCGTGGACTATTGCCGCACGATCGATCCGAAGCTGGTCCCCATCGATTCCTCCCAAGCAACCGCGTGCCTGCGAGTCCAGAACTCGGAAATATAAACCACGGAAGTCACCGAAATGAATATCCTCCGTCGTTCCGTGTATTCAGTGTTTTCTGTGCTTCAATAAAATGCCCTCGCCCATCCTCCAGCTGAACGACGTCCGGACCCACTTCCCCGTTACCTCCGGCTTTCTCATGCAAAAGCAAACCGGCACGGTCAAAGCGGTCGACGGCGTTTCGCTCTCCGTCGCTCGCGGCGAAGTGCTCGGACTCGTCGGCGAGTCGGGCTGCGGCAAATCCACTCTCGCCCGCACCATTCTTCAGCTCGTGCCGACCACCGCCGGCACGGTAATAGTGGAAGGACGCGATGTCGCGTCCGCCTCCGCCTCCGAGTTGCACGCCGT
>CALFNJ010000365.1 GCA_937902865.1 uncultured Opitutaceae bacterium | reverse complement strand
GAGCGCGTGGGGCGCTTCAGCGGCCTGAGCGGTGAGAAAGAGTGAAGCGGCAAGGAGAATGCCGAGAGAGCGCAGGGAGGTGATCATGTTTTTGGGGAATGCGGGACGAGGGGTAATTCTGAACCAAATTTTCGGAATTTCACCACAGAGGCACAGAGACACGGAGGAGATTTAAATGACCGGAGTTGGATTGAATCATTCTCGGTGCCTCGGTGTCTCTGTGGTGAAATTCCGAATGGATCGAACCTTAGCCGGCCTTGGCGGCGAGGCGACGGCGGGCGAGCCAGGTGTTGAGGTTGTCGAGCACGACGGCGGCGATCACGACGCCGCCGATGATGATCTGGCTGTAGTTCTGATCGATGCCGAGGATCACGATGCCGCTGGCGATCATCTGGATGATGAGCGCTCCCAGCACGGCGCCGAGTGCGGAGCCGCGTCCGCCGGTGAGGCTCGCGCCGCCGACGACCGCGGCGGCGATGACGTTGAGCTCGTAGCCTTGGCCGTCGCCGGAGGTGGCCGCGCCGTAGTAGCCGAGCGAGAGCAGGGCGGCGACGCCGGCGGCGAGCCCGGAGAGCAGATAGACGCCGAGCTTCACGCGCTCCACCTGGATGCCGCTGAAGCGCGCGGCGAGCTCGTTGCCGCCGACCGCGTAGACCCGCCGGCCGGCGGCGAGCCGGGAGAGATAGATCCCGCCTGCCAGGGCGACCGCGAGCATCGCGGCGAGCGGGACGAGGCTGAGGCCGTTGCCGGTTTCATGCCGGACAAAGTCGCGGAACGCGGCGGGAAATCCGCCGATGGACTGCCCGCGAGTGGCGACGAACGCGACGCCGCGCAGCATCGCCATGGTGCCGAGCGTGATGATGAACGGATGGACGCGGAGCGCGACGATCAGCCCGCCGTTCACCAGTCCGCAGAGCAACCCGGCCCCGACGCAGGCGCCCGCACCGAGCAGGCAGCCAAGCCAGGTCGAAGTGGCGGCGGCGGCTCCCTCCGGACCGAAATGGTGGAAGACCAGCGCGCCCAGCACTGACGCGAGCGCGTAGATTGCGCCGACGGAGAGATCGATGCCGCCGGCGATGATGACGAGCGACATGCCCACGGCCATGATGGCGACGAAGCTCGTGTCCTTCGCCAGCTGGGCGAGGTTCTGGAGATTGAGAAACTTGTTGCGCTCGATCGTCGCGGCCTCGCGCTCGCCGTTCGCGCCGGTGGTGAAGACCCGCTGCCGGGCGCCGTCCGGTCCCGTGGTGAAAAGCGGCACGCGCACACTGCCGCTGAAAACGGTGAGCAGCACGCCCAGCGCGACGATGACGAGGAGCAGGCCGTTTTCCTGGAATCGGACAAGGCGCAGAGGGGAAGGCATCGGGGGTAGAGCCGGGCACGCAGCCCACAAGCGCGGCTCGGAAGAGACAAGTTCTTATCCAAACCGTCGATCCGTTCACCACAGAGGCACAGAGACACCGAGGAAATCCACGTCGGAGGTTCGGGATCGGAACTCGGTGCCTCCGTGCCTCTGTGGTGAACGGATCGAAAGGGATCGGCTTAGATTTAGGTTAGACTAATTTACTTTGTTGACAGGATATTTTGCCTCCACAGCTTGCCCGCATGCGCGCGCTTTTGCTCTTCATCCGTCGGTTTTGCGCCGCGTGTGGAGGCGGGAGGGAAGGAGCCGTTTTCCATGGATAATATTCCTGCGGTCACTTCCAGTTCCGAGCCCGGCTGGCGCACGACGGGCGTGGCGCCGAGCCTGCCGGAGTCGCATCGCACGATCGGCGTGCCGGCAGGCGCGAGCTTCTGGCGGAAGCTGCTGGCG
>CALFNJ010000364.1 GCA_937902865.1 uncultured Opitutaceae bacterium | reverse complement strand
AGCATGTGCTCGTGGTTCATGGCGCAAATCTCCTGTGGTTGATTTTAAATTCCGTTTCCGGAGTGGTTTTCAGTTTTGGTTTTGATTTCGAACGCCGCCGGATGGCGGCCGGAGCGGGACCCGTGACGCTTGATTCGTCGCAGCGAACAGAGTTCCTCCGCGCGTCCCCCGGAAATTGCCCGAAACCTCCTGCGGATTTTCCGAAAGGCAGGGACGGGCGGCCCGCCCGTCCGCTGCGACCCCGTCACGGCACGAGTCTCTAGTCCGGATCGATCCCCCGGAATTTCACCACAGAGGCACGGAGACACCGAGTTCGGTCTCTCACGATCGAATTGGGATTTCTCGGTGCCTCCGTGCCTCTGTGGTGAAACAGATCGAGAGATCGATGATCGACCTCCGTTGCGGTCCGGCGCCGGCGGCGTCCCTAGCTTCGTCTCCGATCACGGCTACCCTTTTAGCATGACGAAGATGACAGTCTTGAAAGGTGGCTATCTCGGAACCTCCCACAGATTTATGAAACTATAAGCGTGGAGGTGCCACCCCTGCGCCCGCAGCACCATGTCATCCGCGACCAGGCCCATCTCGAGCGAACGGGAGCGCATTCCTCCCGGCGCCACCGTCTCCGCCGACGGAGTGGAGTACTGCGTCTGGGCTCCGGATCACCGGCAGTTGTCCGTTCGAGTCGAGCGGCCGGAAGGTGCGAGTGAACTGCTTCCGCTCGAGCATCGCGACGACGGTTATTTTTTTGGACACGATGAACGCGGGCGACCGGGCGATCGCTATTGGTTCGTGACCGCCGACGGGCAGGCCAAGCCGGATCCCGCCTCACGTTTCCAGCCTGCAGGCGTGCACGGCCCTTCCGAATGCATCGATCCGCAGCGCTACGTCTGGCGCACGCCGCCGCAGCGCGCGCGCTGGACGGGTGGGGCGGTCTACGAAGTGCACGTCGGCGCCTTCACGCCGGAAGGCACCTTCCGGGCGGCGATCTCCCGGCTCGATCATCTGCGCGATCTCGGCGTGGCGGCGATCGAGCTGATGCCGGTGGCTGATTTTCCCGGGCGCTGGAACTGGGGCTACGACGGCGTCGCGCTCTACGCCCCCGCGCACGCCTACGGCCGGCCCGATGACCTCCGCGCGCTGGTCGACGCCGCCCACGAGCGCGGCCTCGGGGTCATTCTCGACGTGGTCTACAATCACTTGGGGCCCGATGGAAACTGCCTGCCGCACTACGGCGCCGAATATTTTCATCCGACCCGGCTGACGCCGTGGGGCAAGGCGTTCAACTTTGACGGTGCCCGCAGCCGTCCCGTGCGGGATCTCTTCGTCGGGAACGCGATCTACTGGCTGGAGGAATTCCGGATCGACGGCCTGCGGCTCGACGCGGTGCATGCGATCGAGGACCAGTCGCCGCGGCATCTCACGGCGGAGATCGCCGCCGCGGTGCATGCCCGGGGCGGGTTCGTGATCACGGAGGATGAACGCAATCTGGCGTCGCCCTTCCGCGGATCCGAGGCCGGCCGGATCGATGCGGTTTGGGCGGACGATTTTCACCATCAGATGCGCGTTGCCCTGACCGGGACGCGCGAGGGCTATTTCGCCAGCTACACCGGCACGCCTTCCGCCCTGGCGCAGACGCTGCGGGAAGGCTGGTTCTACACCGGCCAGCCATATCCCTCCGGCGGCGGCCGGGCGCGAGGCGAGGAGGCGGCCGATCTGCCGCCCGCATGCTTTGTCCACTGCATCGAGAACCACGACCAGATCGGCAATCGCGCCCTCGGCGAGCGGCTCGAACAGCTCGTGAGTCCGGCGGCGTTCCGCGCGGCGTCGGCGCTGCTCTGCCTCAGTCCCTACACACCGCTCCTTTTCATGGGCCAGGAATGGGCTGCCTCGACGCCTTTCCTCTTCTTCACCGACCATGCGGGCGCACCCGGCCGCGACGTCACCGAGGGTCGTCGGCGCGAGTTCGCCGATCACTGGACGGCAGCGGACAACGTGCCCGATCCGCAGGTGGAGGAAACGTTTCGCGCCTCCAAGTTGCGTTGGCCGGAGCTGGAGCAGCGCGCGCATGCCGCGATCCTCAAGCTCTACCAGGAATGCCTGCGCCAGCGAAACGCCTGGCTCGATCGGGAAACGGCGGCTCGCGGTCACTGGGAAACGGGAACCCTCGAGCGCGCGATCGTGCTGCGCTACCACGGAAAGGACGGCCACGACCGTCTCGTCGTCAGCGCCCTGCACGGCCCGACGCGTCTCGCGCTGGCGGATGATCCGCTCACCCGACCGCCGCCGCACCGCGCCTGGAAGCTGGAGCTCGACAGCGATTCCTCCCGCTACGGCGCGAGCGGCTCCGCGCGGCAGATCGTGCCGGAGGACGTCGGCGGCAACGATCATCCGGTCCTGGCCCATCTGAAATTCGACGAGCCGGCCACGGTCCTGCTCGTGGCCGAGCAGGACAAGTAACAAGAGCCAAGTAACAAGTAACAAAACGGAGCAGGGGAAGGCGCGGGCCGGAAGCTGTTTCAGTCGAGTTCGCTGCCAGCATCGACTCCAGCCGCCTCACAACTCCGCCCGCCATTCCGCAATCCGCATCCCGCAATCCGCAATTACTTCATGCCTCTTCACGATGCCCAGCGCCTGCCTGTTGCCACCTGCCGCCTGCAGCTGCACCGGGAGTTTCCTTTCGGCGCGCTGACGTCGCTCGTGCCTTATCTCGAGGCGCTCGGGATCTCCGACTGCTATTGCTCGCCGATTTTCCTCTCCGCCCCCGGCAGCACGCACGGCTATGACGTGAACGACTACCGCCGCATCGATCCGGAGCTCGGCGGGCGCAGTGGACTCGAAGCGCTGCACGGCGCGCTCGCCGAGCGGAAGATGGGGCTGCTGCTGGACTTCGTGCCGAATCACATGGGCATCAACGGACCCGGTCCGTTCAACACCTGGTGGCAGGACGTGCTCGAGGGCGGCCGGCATTCGCCGTACGCGCGGTTCTTCGACATCGACTGGAACGAGAATGCTATCACCGGCCGCGCCCAGATTCTCGTCCCCATTCTCGAAAGCCCCTACGGCCGCGTGCTCGCCGACGGGAAGCTCACGCTCGCCTTCGACGCCTCCGGCCTCGCGGTGAATTACGGCGAGCAGCGGTTTCCGCTCCGCCCGCAGAGCTACGCCAAGATCCTGTCCGAACTCGGCGAAGGCGAAAGCGACGGCGGCGGCCCCGAACTGCGCCGGCTCTCGATCGAGCTCGGCACGCTCCCGCGGCCCGACGCCAACGAGGACGCCGCGGCCGCGAAGGCGCGCGCCACGCGGCTCGACACGCTCAAGCGCGAGCTGGCGGAACTGCTCGAGCGCCAGCCGCGGCTCCGTGAGCGCCTCGACGCCTGCCTGCGCCGCTGCAACAGCGATCATGCCGTCCTGCACGAAATCGTGGCCGACCAGCACTACCGCCTCGCGAGCTGGAAGACCGGCGTGCACGAGACGAACTACCGCCGTTTCTTCGCGATCGACACGCTCATCGGCATGCGGATGGAGATCCCCGAGGTCTTCCAGGAATGTCACGCGTTGCTCGCGCGCCTCGTCCGCGAGGGCCTCGCGACCGGCGTCCGGATCGATCACATCGACGGCCTGCGCCTGCCGCGGCAATACCTCGCGCGGCTGCAGACGCTGATCGGCGGCGGCTCCGGCGGGGCCCGGCCCGTGTACGTCGCCGTGGAAAAAATTCTCGCGCGGGACGAGACGCTGCCGACTGGCTGGCAGACGCACGGCACGACCGGGTACGATTTCATCACCCAGCTCTCCGGCCTGATGGTCGAGGCACGGCACGAGCAGGCATTCACCGCCGCCTACGCGGACTTCACCCACAGCGTTCCGAGTTACGCGGAGGTGGTGTACGAGAAGAAGCGCATCGTGCTCGACGAGCTTTTCGCCAACGCGGTCAACTCCCTGACGGACGCACTCGGGCGAATTCTCGCCGACGATCTCTCCTGGCGCGACCTGACCCAGCACGAGCTGCGCGTGGGCATCCGCGAAACCATGGCCGCGCTCGACGTCTATCGCACTTACCGCGAGGGCGAGGAGCCGATGAGCGAGGAGGATCGTCGCATCGTGACCGCCGCCTGCGCCGCCGCGATCCGGCGCAATGCCCGGCTCGATCCGCAGCCCTTCGAGCTGGTGCGCGATGCGCTGACCGGGGATTACCCTGGCGCGGACGGCCCGCCGGAAGAGCGCCGCCGCCTCGCAGGCTGGGCGCTCGACTTTCAGCAGTACACCGGCGCCGTCATGGCGAAGGCCTCGGAGGACACCGCCTTCTACACCTACAACCGCTTCATCGCGCTCAACGAGGTCGGCGGTGACCCCGCGCGTTTCGGCGATTCGGTCGACGCCTTTCACGCCGCCGCGGCCGATCGCGCACGAAGAATTCCGCACGGCCTGATCGCGACCGCCACGCACGACACCAAGCTCGGCGAGGATGCCCGGGCGCGCCTCTATGCGTTGTCGGAGCTGCCGCATGAGTGGTTCGACTGGGTGGACGAATGGCGCCGGCTCAACGCCACCCACAAGACGATGGTCGACACTCATCCCGCGCCGAGCGCCGACGAAGAATACCGGCTCTATCAAGTGCTGCTCGCCGTCTGGCCGCCCGAGGATCCCGTCCCCGACGACACCTTTCGCGATCGCATCCGGCAATATCTCCGCAAAGCCGTCTCCGAAGCGCGACAGAACACGACGTGGATTCATCCGAACACCGCCTGGCTCGAGGCCGGGGACCGGTTCGTCGACGCCTTGCT
>CALFNJ010000363.1 GCA_937902865.1 uncultured Opitutaceae bacterium | reverse complement strand
GCCGGCGCGCCACCAGCATCGCGGCGCGATACTGCCGGGCGGCGCCCTCCGTCGCCAGGACCTTGAGCTGTTCCTCGGAGAGGATCGCCCGGGCCCGCGACATGACGACGTCCCAATCGTAAGCCGAAGCGGACGGCAGATTGGGTGCGCCGCCGGGCTTTCGTGCGGAGAGGTCGGCGTCGCGGATGAGTTCTGTCAGCTGATTCGCCTGCGGCGCGGTCAGCGGTGATGACGAGGCGTAGAGGGTTCCTGCCAATTCCGTGACGATTCGTCCGGCTTCCGGATTGAAGGACCGATACTGGGCAAAGCCCGCGTCACCCAGGAGCTCGTGCAGCCGAGGCTCCAGTTGGCTGGGGGTGGAGGAGGGATTGAAGGAGAGGGCCATGCCGTCGGCGGTGACGAAACGCAGCGAGGTTTGCTGGGCGACAAGGTCCAGAAATTCCTCGGTCTGCGCGGGCGAAAGTCCGAGCGAACGGATCAGCGCCGCATAACGGCCCGCGGCAATGGCCCGGCTCTTGTTCAGAAAGGCCTGCTTCACGTCTGTATGCCTGGCCATGAATGCGTCCGCTTGCTGCAGGTCCGCCATCAAGGCCGCCTGCGTGGCGGCCGCTGCCGTTTCCCGCTGGCCGGTTTGGCGGGCGCGGGCCGCCGCGAGCTGGTCGCGGAGTCGGGCGTTGTCCTGCTCGGTTGCTCCGGCCTGCTGGGTTGTCCTTTCCAAGATGTTCGCCAAGCGGCTGTTTTCCTTTCCCGCGAAAGCCAAGACGGCTTCGGTTTCCCGCCCGATCCGCATTTCCAGCGCGGTCGCGCCGAAAATCAGCGCGAGCCCGACCCCCGTTATTCCCACCATCGCTTTGGAGCTGATCATAAGCTGCAGCACGCCCGTCGCGGTGGCTCCGGCGACGCCGGCGGAGGCAAGGGAGCTGTTCGTCACCGCCGCCGCGAGTCCGACGGGAGCGGTCGCGGCCGAGGCCTGGTGCGCCAGCAGAGTTCCCAGTGCCGTCGCGGTCGAGGTCACACCGCGGCGGGCGAGGAGGCCGTGCAACTTGTCCAGCGCCCGGTCGACCCGCATTCTCGCGGTGTTTTCCGTCAGCTGCAAACGCGCGGCGATGTCGCCGAAGGAACGCCCGTCGAAAAACCGGAGCAGGACGGCGTCGCGGTCCCGTTCGCCCAGTTCGCTGATCACCTGGTCGAGCACCGGACGGAGCTTCTCCCATTCCTCTTTTTCGGAACCGTCGTCGTGGCCGAGAATTTCATGCATGCGGTGAGCCTCCCGTTCCCGTTTCGCCCGGCTGGCTTCCGCCCGAATCACGTCCACCGCCGCAAAGTGGGCGCTGCGATAAAGCCAGCCGGCCAGCACCGGCCGCTGCACGAGCGACGCGGCTTTGCGGGCGAGGTCGGTGAACACCGCCTGGCTGACGTCCTCGGCGCGATGCGGGTCGCGCGTGAGCCGCAACGCCACGGAATAGACCAGCCCGATGCGACGGCGGACCAGCTCGGCGAAGGCTTCCTGCGAACGGGATTCGACATAGCGGCGGAGCAATTCCGTGTCCTCAGTATCCTCAGGCATGGCGGCATTGAATAACAGGAGCCGATCCGGTTATCGCACAAAATTCCTCCCGATTTTCGACCAATCGGAGTGAGGCCGAGTCGAGATGACATCCGGACACAGAAGGTCTCGCGCAGAGCGCAGAAACGCAGAGGCCGGATCCAATGTAGGAGCGTTCTTTACGGGCGCTCGTGCGCGTCGCCAACCACGGAACTGGACGGCCAGAACGCCCCTACGTCGGCAGATCTCCGACCTGCGCGGTCAAGTCGAAGAGCTGTAAAATCCGCACGTAGGGGCACGCCCGGGATTGCGGAATCGAAAGCGGAAACGGGCGTCCCAAGGGACGCCCCTACATGGGGCCGCCAGGTCGAAGACCTGAGCTGCGCGTCAGAGATTCTCCTGCTTCGGCGAGCGCTCCTTGGGCGTTTCGGCGGTCAGGAGCTGGCCTTTCCGCACGGCGCGGGTGGCGCGTTCGGAGGCGGAGCGGCTCCTCGCTTTGGGCTTGGGCGAAACAGTGAGTACGCCCTTCCTCATGGCCGCTTCCCGGCTTCCGCCGCCTTCAGTATTGGTGGGTGTGGTTTTCATAAATTGAAATGGAAGGCACAGGCAGGTCTCAGGCGGCCGGGTCGAGCACGACCTTGATGCAGCCGTCGGTTTTCTTCGTGAACATCGGGTAGGCTTCCGGGGCTTCGCTCAGCGGCAGCCGGTGGGTGATGATGACGGATGGATCGATTTTCCCGTCCTCGATCAGCTTGAGCAGCGGCCCCATGTATTTCTGCATGTGGGTCTGGCCCATCTTGAACGTCAGCCCCTTGTTCATCGCGGCGCCAAACGGAATCTTGTCGAGGAAGCCGCCGTACACGCCGGGCACCGAGACCACGCCCGCCTTGCGCGTGCAGCGCATCGCCTGGCGCAGGGCGTAGGGCCGGTCGGTCTCGAGCTTCAGCGCCTGCTTGAACTCGTCGTAGGCGGACCCGTGGGCCTCCATGCCGACGGCGTCGATCGACGCGTCCGGTCCGCGTCCGCCGGTTAGCGCCTTGAGTTCCTCCATCACGTCGTCACCGGAATCGAGCGTGATGGCGCCGGCCTTGCCGGCAAGCGCGCGGCGCTCCGGCACCGAGTCGATCGCGATGACCTTCGCCGCGCCGAGCAGGAAGGCGCTACGGATCGCGAACTGCCCGACGGGGCCGCAGCCCCAGACGGCGACGACGGATTGGCCGGGCACAATCTGACAGTTCTCCGCCGCCATGTAGCCGGTGGGAAAAATGTCCGAGAGAAACAGCACCTTCTCGTCCGGCAGGTCGTTCTCGATCTTGAGCAGCCCGGTGTCGGCGTGCGGCACGCGGGCGTACTGGGCCTGTCCACCGGCATAGCCTCCGGTCATGTGCGCGTAACCGAACATGCCGGCGCTCGGAAATCCGAGGAGCGTTTCAGCGATGTGCCAGTTCGGGTTGGTGTTGTCGCAGGCGGAGAACTGCTGGCGCAGGCAGTGCGTGCACCGGCCGCAGGAGATCGTGAACGGCACGACGACGCGGTCGCCGGCCTTGATCCGCTTCACCTGTTTGCCGACCTCGATGACCTCGCCCATGAACTCGTGCCCGAGGATGTCGCCCTTCTCGAGCGTGGGGATCACGCCGTCGTAAAGGTGAATGTCCGAGCCGCAGATCGCGGTGGAGGTGATCTTCACGATGCAGTCGCGCGGCAGGAGGATGGCCGGATCGGACACCGTCTGCACTTCAACCTTCTTTTTTCCCATCCAGACGAGCGCTTTCATGGGCGATGCTCCCTCGCTTTCTCCCGCTGCGGCCCGCCGACCGGCTGGCCGTAGGTGGTCGGGATTTCCCCAGCCTCCATCAACGCCTTGAAACGGCGGAGCGCGTCGTAGACCTGCGAGCCGGCGGAATCTCGCGTCAGCTTCGCGACCGCGGCGCCGAGCTTGCCGGCGGGAGGATTGTACTCGAGCGACACGGTGACCTCGGTGCCTTCGTCGCCAGGCGCGGGCGCGAAGCGGATGCTGCCGGCATTGGCGACATCGGCGTCCGCCGTGGTCCGCCAGGCGATCAGCTGGCCGGGCTCGTCATTGATGATGATCGCATTCCATTCCATTTTCCGTCCGGCCGGCGCGCTGACCAGCCAGCGGGATTCGAGGGCCGTGCGGGGCAGGATCGTCACGGGATGGTTCACGATCCGCGGCAGGTTCGAGACGTTCCGCCAGAAGGCGTAGAGTGTCTCGGGCTTCTCGCGAATGGTGATCGCGCGGACGACTTTGATGCCGCGGTTTCCGGGAACGGAGATTCCCGGACTGGCGACATCGGCGGGGGCGGACCCGTCTGTATCTTCTCCCGGCAGAACCGAGGATGACGAAGGGGTGGAGGGGTGGGTGGCGTACGGCATCTCGCCACTGTAGCTCTCCCCGCGCGCGCCCGCTATCGGTCCGCCTTCGGTTCGTGCGGAGGGTGAAGTTTCAGCCGCCGCTGTAGGTAAAGCACGACGCGGGGGAAAGGGACAAAGGCCGAGCCGGTGCATCGGGTTCTTCGCAGTCGGGTAGAGACGGGATCGAAGGTGGAACGCGTTGTCCCTAACGCGTTGAGCGACGCTGTAGGTGTGAAGACGTCGAAGCACAGACGGAGTCGAACAACGCGTTAGGGTTAACGCGTTCCACCTTGGCACCCGACCGAACTGGCGACACTCACTTCCGGCGGAAGACCGAGGCTTGCTCGGCTTTCACTTCGAGCTTCTGGCCCTTCTTTTTGATCACGCGCGCATACCGGAGATGGAGATCCTGGAATTCGCGGCAGTATTTGGTGAGCTCCTCCTCGGAGAGGTTTTCCAGGTCGATCAGCTCGTTGCGGGCGCCGTTCACGGCGCGGAGGAGTTCGTCGAGCTTCAGTTGCACGGCGCGGGCGTCGCGGTTCTGCGAATGCTGGAGCAGGAAGACCATGAGGAAAGTCAGGATCGTCGTCACCGTGTTGATCCAGAGCTGCCAGTTCTCGCTGTAATGCAGCCGCGGCCCGAGCGCCGCCCAGGTCAGGACCCCGGCCAGCGCCGCGGCGAAGGCGGCCGGATGGCCGGCCAGCCCCGCCACGCCGCGGGCGAATTTGGAAAACAGTTCGCGCACAGGGCAATGGACCAGCCCGCCATGCGGAGGTTCGACGCCTTGGGAGTCACCACGAAATACACGAAGCACACGAAATGATCCGAACCTCGGAGAGGAGGCCCACGGAACACACGGATG
>CALFNJ010000362.1 GCA_937902865.1 uncultured Opitutaceae bacterium | reverse complement strand
CGGATGCACCGCCACGGAATCCAGCGTCATCATCCGCCCGACGCTGTGCTCCGGATAGGCGAGCAGCGACTGCGCCACCTCGCGCTCGTCCGCGCTGAGCATCGAAAGCAGCTGCATCGCGACGTCGAGCGGCTGCTCGTTGAGGAACGCCGTGCGGTCGTCCGGCGGCAGCGCGTTGAGCAGCGACGCCATCTGCTCGGGCGTGAGCACCCGCAGCAGTTTCTTCTGACTCTCGAGCGGCAGATACGTGAAGATGGCCGCGTCGAGATCGCGCGAGCCGGCGCGGAAGAGCGTCGCGAGCTCCTCGACCGTCAGCTCCGCGAGCAGCGGTGCGAGATCCATCGGGAGCCACGGCTCCAGGAATTTCTTCAGGCCCGGGATGTCCTTGCGGGCAATCAGGGCGGCGATCTGAGTCTTGACGTGAGCCTGCGCCGGCATGGGAGGGAGAGAGGGGGCTCGGCTCACGGAAGGCAATACCCGGCAGGCTACTTCCGTGAAACTTTTCGGACTTGGACCGTGCTTCCGGCGCTGCCAGAAACCGGGCGTCCGCGGCAAACCGCCTGTCGCCGCCTCCGCGCACCGCGCTCCATTCCGCCATCCGCACTCCGCCATTCGCAATTTCCCGACGCCATGCGCTTCTTCGTCTTATTGCTTCTCAACGCGGGCCTGATCGCCGGTTGCGCCCGCCAAACGCCGGCCGGTTATCAGGGATATTTCGAAGGTGAGTTCATCTACGTCGCTTCGCCGATCGGCGGCCGGCTCGAAAAGCTCGCCGTGGCCAAGGGTGCGCGCGTCGACGCCGGCGCTCCGCTTTTCACCTTGGAACGCGCATCCGAAATCGCCGCGCAGCAGCAGGCCGCCGAGCAGCTCCGCTCCGCCCAATCCCGCCTGGAGGACTTGAAGAAGGGCTCGCGTCCGAGCGAGCTCGCCGCCCTCGCCGCCCGGCTCGAGCAGGCTCGCGCCGCCGCCGAATTGTCCAAGCTCGAGCTGACCCGGCAGGAGGCGCTGTTCAAGAGCCAGACGAATCCCGCCAGCGACTACGACCGCGCCCGCCTCGCACACGAGCAGAACCTGCGCAACGTGGACGAGCTTGCCGCGCAGCTCGAAACCGCCCGTCTCGGCGGCCGGCCCGACGCGCTCGCCGCGGCCGCCGCCGATGTCAGCGCCGCCGCCGCGGCGAAGGCTAAATCCGACTGGAGCGTCGAACAGAAGGCCCAGGCCGCGCCGCGCGCGGGCCTGGTGTACGACACGCTCTACCGCGAGGGTGAGTTCGCCGCCGCCGGCGCGCCCGTGGTCGCGCTGCTGCCGCCCGAAAATCTCAAGGTGCGGTTCTTCGTGCCCGAGCCCGACTTCGCCGCGCTCAAGGCGGGCGAGCGCGTGCGCGTCGCTGTCACCGGCCACACCGATCCGCTCGAAGGCCACATCAGCTTCCTTTCGCCGCAGCCGGAATACACGCCGCCCGTGCTCTACAACCGGGACAACCGCGCCAAGCTCGTCTTCATGGTCGAGGCCGTCTTCGCCGGCGACGCCGCGCGCGACCTCCACCCCGGCCAGCCCGCCGACGTCACGCTCGCCCCCTGAGCGCCGCCTCGCCGCCGCCGCGTCTTCCGCATCGTGCTCAACTCACCCACGAGCCAAGCCGCATGTCACGTAATACGTGACAAATCCCCAGGGCTTCCCTCCGTTCAGGAGTTCCTGAGTTCCAGATAAAATCCTCCTCATGAGCGCCGCCGCGAGCGAGTTCGCCATCGACGTCACCGGCGTCACCAAGCGCTTCGGCAGCAAGACCGTCGTCAACGGCATCGATCTCCAGGTGCGCCGCGGCGAGATCTACGGCTTCCTCGGGCCCAACGGGTCCGGCAAGACCACCTTCATCCGCATGCTCTGCGGTCTGCTCACGCCCGACGGCGGCCAGGGCACCTGCCTCGGCTACAATGTCCGCACGCAGCAGGCGGAGATCAAGCGGCAGGTCGGCTACATGACGCAGCGCTTCAGTTACTACGAGGATCTCAGCATCCGCGAGAACCTCGATTTCGTCGCACGCATCTACGACGTGCCCGACCGCGCGGCTGCCGTGGACCGCAGTCTCGAGCGGCTCGGCCTCCAGAATCGCAGCACTCAGCTCGCCGGCCAGCTTTCCGGCGGGTGGAAGCAGCGCCTCGCGCTCGCCGCCTGCCTCATCCATTCGCCGCTATTGCTGCTGCTCGACGAGCCCACCGCCGGCGTCGATCCCAAGGCCCGCCGGGAATTCTGGGAGGAGATCCACCAGCTCAGCGCGGAGGGCCTCACCGTGCTCATCACCACGCACTACATGGACGAAGCCGAGCGCTGCCACCGCCTCGCCTACCTCGCCTACGGCAACCTGCTCGCGCGTGGCACGCTCGACGAGGTGCTGCACAGCGTCGCGCTCACCACCTGGACGGTGAGTGGCCCGAATCTGCGCGCGCTCGCGGACCAGCTGCGCGGCCGCGATGGGATCGAGCAGGTCGTCGCGTTCGGCAATACGCTGCACGTCAGCGGACGCGACCAGGCGCGGCTGGAGGCCGCCATTTCCGCAGTGAAGAATCCCGCGCACACCTGGACACGCGTGCGCTCCGGACTGGAGGACGTGTTCATCAGCCTGATGGACCAGGCCAAGGACAACTTCGCGTGAGCGCGCGCCCCGTCCCCATGGCCAACTCCGTTCCCTCTCCCACCCCCGCTCCGCGCTCCACGTCCGTCCCGCCCGCGCGGCCGATGCGGCGCTTCACGCTGCACCGGCTCTGGGCGATCGTGCTGAAGGAGTTCATCCAGATGAAGCGCGACCGCGTGACGTTCGCGATGATGGCGGGCATCCCGCTGATGCAGCTCCTGCTCTTCGGCTTCGCGATCAACTCCGACCCGCGGCACCTGCCCGCGGCGCTCCGGGCGGCCGACCAGGGACCGTTCGCGCGCACGCTCGTCGCGGCGCTGCGGCAGAGCGATTACTTCGCCTTCACGCGCGAGGCGGTGACCGAGGCCGAGGCGCAGCGGCTGCTCCAGGTCGGCGAGGTGCAGTTCGTCATCAATATCCCGGAGGATTTCACGCGGAAGATCCTGCGCGGCGAGCAGCCGACCGTGCTGATCGAGGCCGACGCCACGGACCCCGCCGCCACCGGTCCCGCGCTCTCCGCCGTGCGCGCCCTGGCAAACCAGATGCTCGACCGCGATCTCACCGGACCGCTGGCGCCGCTGCGTGCGAAGGCCGGCCCGATCGATTTTCAGGTCCACGCGCATTACAACCCGGAGAACATCACGCAGTACAACGTCGTGCCCGGGCTGATGGGCGTGGTGCTGACGATGACCATGGTCGTCATCACCGCGCTCGCCATCACGCGCGAGCGCGAGCGCGGCACGATGGAAAACCTGCTCGCGACGCCGGTACGGCCGTTCGAGGTGATGGTCGGGAAAATCCTGCCCTACATCGTGGTCGGCTACATCCAGGTCACGCTCATCCTCGTCGCGGCCCGGTTCCTTTTCGACGTGCCGATGGTCGGCAGCCTCTCGCTGCTTTACGCCATGTCGCTGGTCTTCATCGCCGCCAACCTCGCGATGGGAATCACGTTCTCGACGCTGGCGAAAAACCAGCTGCAGGCCGTGCAGATGGCGATGTTCTTTTTTCTGCCTTCGATCCTGCTTTCTGGCTTCATGTTTCCCTTCCGCGGCATGCCCGAGTGGGCACAGTGGGTCGGCACCTGCCTGCCCAACACCCATTTCCTGCGCATCGTGCGCGGGATCTCGCTGAAGGGGAACGGTCTCGCCGAGATCGTCCCCGAGCTTTGGCCCCTC
>CALFNJ010000361.1 GCA_937902865.1 uncultured Opitutaceae bacterium | reverse complement strand
AGGCGAGCGGCACGCCGACGGGCAGGATCAGCAGCGTGCTGAGCGCGGCGACGCCCGCCGTGAACCAAGTGATCTGCCATGCTTCCGCCGACATGGCCGGTGAGCCTGCCCGAGGTCAGCGCGCAGGCAAGAAACCGTATTTCTCGAACAGCGCCTTGGCCGGAGTCGAGGCGAGGTAGGCGGCGAACTTGCGCGCGGCGGCTTCGTTCTTGCCGGTCTTCGTGACGGCGAGCGGGTAGGAGATCTTCGGCCCCTCGGTGACGGCCACCTCGTAGGCGATCCGCACTTTCTTCGAGATGAGAGCGTCGGTCTTGTAAACGATGCCGGCGTCGGCGTTGCCCGACTCCACCGCGGCGAGGCAGGCGCGCACATTCTCGGTCGGAACGACCTTGGTGCTGATTTTCGCCCAGAGGTCGGTCTTCTGCAGCCACTCCTTCGCGTAAATGCCGGCGGGCACGGTTTGCGTCTCGGCGAGCGCGAGGTGCCGCACGACCGGCTTGGCCAGGTCCGAAGGCGCGGCGATCGGCGCGCCGCCGTCGGCGTTCACCACGATCACCAGCGTGTTCGAGAGCAGGCTGACCCGCGTGTCCGCCGCGAGGAGGTTGGCCTGCGCGAGATCGTCCATCTTTGCCTCGTCGGCGGAGAAGAAGAGGTCGGCGGGCGCGCCCTGCTTGATCTGCAGCGCGAGCGTGCTGGAGGCCGCGAGATTGAAGCGAAGCGTGTCGCCGCTCGCGGGCTCGTAGGTCTTGGCGATTTCCTTGAGAACATCGGACAGGCTGGCGGCGGCGAAGACGTTCAGCTCGGCGGCGTGAGCGCCGGTGAAACGCGCGAGCGCGAAGAGGAAGACAAAGAGAAGGGAGAGCGGACGGCGGGAGTTCATGATGATGATGAGGAGGAGAGTGACCGGGAAATCAGGCGGAGGTTAGGGGGACGAGGGGAAAGACTGAAAATGGCGGCGCGCTTCCGGCTGGGTTTCCGTCAGCACTTCGAGGATCCGATGCTTTTCGTCCGCCTCGAGATAGGCGTAGCGGCCTGACGAATCGCGGCCCTGCAGGATCGCCGCCAGCCGATCTAGGACGCGGTCTTCCAGCGGAGCGGGCAGGGCGGCGAACGATTCGGAGTAGATCAGGTAGCTGCAGCGGTTGGCCAGGAGCCGGCCGTGCAGGGAGAGATCCTTCAGCGAATGGCCCGCGCGGCTGCGTCGGGCGTCGGCCGAGAACGCCTGGCGGAACCCGGCGCTGCCCACGATTCCGTCGGGCAACGGGGCGGCATCGCGGAAGAGGAGGTGATCGAGCACATCTTCGGCAGCAGCGGCGAGCACGTGCTCCTTGTCTTCGGTGCGGATTGGCGCGGCGGCCGTGTCCCCCGCCTGGCGCACCCGATAGGCGGCGCGCGTCAGGCTGTTGTGCGTCGCCACCTGATGCTCGAGCACCATCAGGGCGACGATGTCGCTCGTCGGCGCGAGGTAGTCGGCCGTGGCGAAAGCGCCCGACAACTCCATTGGACGCCGGTCGGTGGGGTTGAAATCGATCTGGCCGGAGACCTCGCGGGCAAACGCATTGCCGCGGTGATTCGGTTTTCCGGCGTAGCCCGTGACGTACCATCCGCCCCAGCGGCGCTCGAAGGCGGTTCGATCGTCGACGAGTTCCGCCTGCGCCTCTGCGAGCGGTTCGCCGTCGGCCCCGGTGGCTCCGCTGAGCGCGAGCAAGCCGGGGAGATTGTCCGTCCTCGTCCCGGCATGGCAGCGCAGGCACGAGGTTTCACGGACGAAACTGCGGCGTCCGTCGCGCGCGTCCTGGGGATCAAAGGCGTAGAACACCGGACCGAGCGTGGGATCGATCGCGACGGCCTCGACCAAGCCGCCGGGCACCCAGCCGAGGTAGACCGAATCGGAGAAATACAGCGCCCGCGGATGCGCCGGGCGGATCAGGCCGCTTTGCAGGCTCGTGCGGGAAAACACCACGGCCTGGCTCTCTGGAGAAATGCCCAGTTCGCGAAGGACGCCGCGCACGATCTCCTGGTCCGAGCCTTGGAGCGCCACTTCCTTGGCGGCGATGCGCCGAACCAGTCGGGCAATGGCGTCCTGCGGCTGGGTATGCGAATAGTTGATCGGCGGCTTTTCATAGAGGCGCGTGCCCTGTGCCCAGATCTCGCCGAGGCTCGCGGCCAAAATCAGTCCGGTGCAGCCCGCGGCGAAAACGCGGCGGATTCGGCGCGACGGACGACGCGCGAACCAGCCGAGCGACGTCCCGATCCGCCTCATGACCGCGGAGGTGAAACGATCTCGATCGAGATGACCTGCTTCGCCGAACGGGCGCCGCGCTTGTCGCCGGGCAGCACGAGCCGGAGCGGAGCGGCGGACGGCGGCAGAATCTCTCCACCCTCGTGATCGGCGAGCAGGATGACCCGCGAGCTGAAGTTCTCGTCGAATTCCGCGAGGGAAAAGAGCACGGCGTAGTTGTCCTTGCAGCGCACGATCACGCTGGTGAGGAGAGCCGTGCCGCGGAGCTTGTCACCGAACGGTGCGCCGGCGCGCGCGAGCAGCTCGTGCATCGTGACGCCGGCATAGGTCTGCGCATCCTTGTCGGCCTGGGCGGCGAGCTTCAGCTCCGTGTGCGGCAGCGCGGCGAATTCCTCGGCGGTGAAGGTGAGGGTCTTGTCCGGCCCGGTGACCTTCAGGATCGGCTCGGCGGCGAGGACGCGAAGCGCCGGCAGGAGGAACAGCAGGGCGAGAAAGGACAAGCGGAGGCGTCGCATGGGAATTCCTTCGGGCGAGGCTTTCCCCTCGTTCTCTTTTGTCAAATAGATCGCAGGGGAGGGGAAGTAACAGGTGTCAGGTAACAAGTAACAAGGGAAGGCGCTGCCGAGGTCCGACGTAGGGGCGTTCCTCGTGGACGCCCGGTTTTGTTCGGACGGACTAGTCCGTTGGCGACGCGCACGGGCGTCCCAAGGGACGCCCCTACATCCGACCAGCCTTCCGCCTCAGGCCTCACGCCTCCGGCCGTTATGCGAGCAGGCGGAGCAAGGCGTTCCAATCGGTGCGGGTGGCGGAGCGGCAGATGTCCTCCATCCGGGTGTAGAGCTGCAGCACCTGTTCCCCAAGAGGCGTGAGCGAGGCGCCGCCGCCCGAGCCGCCGCCGCGGACGGACAACACCAGCGGTCCGCGGAAGAGCCGGTTCATGGCGCGGACAAGGGTCCAGGCGCGGTTGTAGGACATTTCCAGCTGGGCGGCGGCTTCGGCGATCGAACCGGTGGCGGCGATGTGACGCAGGAGCTCGGCCTTGCCCGGACCAAAAGCATCGGGACCGCTGTCGGGAAACCGCAGACGCGGCTGGAGTTGGGGGTTTTTCTGACGAGGCACGAATCCAACGTGGGAAAGCGTGGGGCGTCGTCAATGAAGCGAAGTCGGCGGCGGATTACGGCGCTGTAATTCGGTTGATGGCGGATTTCGGATGGTGGGTTGCGAAGATCAGAGGTGGAGCGCGTTGTCCCTAACGCGCTGTCGGCTCCGTCGGCGATTTTTCGCGGGCGGAGCTTTCAACGCGTTGGGGACAACGCGTTCCACCTCTGAAACCAGCTCCGCGTGGTGAAAGGGAAGCGGCGTTTCACGGCGAAGAAATCCCGAACTCCAAGCGGTCAAACGCCAAAGAAATCTCGAGCGGCAGGAAACCCCGGCCTTTCCGAGTGTGATTCGGGATTTCTTTGGGATTTGGACGTCTGGCGTTTGCGATTTTCCCCTCGTGGCTGCTCCGCGCGAAACGGGAAATTCCGGAAGATTCCGAAAATTTTCTTGAAACAGACCCGCGAAGGATGCGTCGAAGTGCGGATGATTTTCGGAATGGAAGGGAGGTCCGTGGGCTGGCTGTGGCGGGTCGTTTTGACCGTGGTCGTTGGTGGTCTCGTGCTTGCGGCGCGGCCGGTGCGGGCGGCGGACGAGAGGGCGGAGGAGGGGGCGCCGCACGATGCGCTCGTTTACAAGAATGGCGACCGCCTGCAGGGGAAACTGATCAGCCAGACGGCGGAGATGATCGTGTTTCAGTCCGAGCGCTTTGGCGAGCTGCACGTGCCCGCGGCCAATGCTGTGGTGATCAAGGCGGCGGCCGCGCCCGCCGCGGTGCCGGAGCCGGCAGCCACGGTCGCGGCCGCTCCGGGGCCGAAGGCGCCTCCTGCCACGCCCGAGGCGCAGGCCGAGGTGCAGGCGCAGGCGAAGACGCGCGCCGACCTTCACGCCGAGGAGGAGAAGGTCTCCGTCTGGGAGCGCTTTTCGACCTGGGTGCTGACCGCCCGCCTCCGCAATTATTTCGGCCCGTGGTCCGGCCGGTTCGCTTTCTCGACCGAGCTGGTGTCCGACAGCGCGCGGCGCAACAACCTCGCCCTGGAGGCACACCTGCAGCGCAAGTGGAAATCGGACGACGTCCAGCTCAACACCCGCTACGATTACAGCGAGACGAACGGCCTGAAGACCACGGACACCGTGCGCGGCGACGGCTCCTGGCGGCACGATTTCACCAAGGGCCGGTTCGGCCTGTATCGGCCGACGGTGGAATGGAATCGCGCCAATTTCAAAAACGGCGTTCCCGCGAACTATGTCCTGCTCCAGCAGGAGCTTGGCGCCGGCCTCAACCTGCTGGACGCGCCCGCCCGCAAGGTGCGCGCCGGCATCTCGGAGAATCTTTTCAACGTCTGGAACAGCGGTCCGAATCCGTCGCAGAGCGCACGCGCGGTGGAATCGATGTTCGAGGAGGCGGAGCTGAAGCTCCCGTGGCGCATGACGCTCACGCAGCGCGGCGTCTGGTACAACCCGTTCCACAGTGGACGCATCGGCTGGGAAAACACCGCGGAGCTGGCGAAGAAACTGACGGAAACGTTGAGCGTGTCACTGCGCCACGAAATCCGCCGCAACAACCCCGACGGCAGCTCGCAGGACTACACCCGCCTGAAATTCCTGCTCGGGATCGACTTTTAGCGCCGCGCGTCGCGCGCGGGCGCAACGTTCAACGTTCAACATTGAACGTTGAACGCTCAACTCGGAGGAATCGGAACGAACAGATAGAGCGAGGCCCGCTATGCAGCGTTAGTCCGCATCGTGTTCCGCTTCGGTGCATCCTTGGACGTTGAACGTTCAATGTTGAACGTTGGACGTTGCGCAACGCGCGGCTCCCGGCCGGCTTTGCGTCTTGCTCCTGCGTTTGGCCGAATCTTACGGTTCCGGCCCTACCCCCCCGAGGCTGTGGCGATCTCTGCTCATGGCGCCGGCGCCTTCACTCCAGCCCCCCGTCAGCTTCAGGAAGGACTACCCCATGTCGATGAACCGCCGTGACTTTCTTACCGCGGGCAGCGCGCTCACCGCGCTGGCCGCCTTGCCGCGCCTCGCGGCCGAATGGCAGCCAAGCCAGCGTTATCCCGACCCGTTGGTCCGCGCGATCGATCCGTCGTTCAACAAGTACATGCTCGCCCTCGCGAAGGTCGAGCGGATCGCCACCGGCCTGCGCTGGGCCGAGGGGCCGGTGTGGTTTGGCGACGGACGCTACCTGCTCTGGAGCGACATTCCCAACAACCGCATGATGCGCTGGGACGAGGAAACGGGCGCGGTCGGCGTCTTCCGCAAGCCCTCGAATAATTCCAACGGCAACACGCGCGACCGCCAGGGACGATTGATCACCTGCGAGCATGATACGAGGCGGGTCACGCGCACCGAGTACGACGGCACGATCACGGTGATCGCGGACCGCTACGACGGGAAGCCGCTCAATTCGCCGAACGACATCGTCTGCAAATCCGACGGCTCGATCTGGTTCACCGATCCGCCGTTCGGCATCCTCGGCTTCTACGAGGGCCACACGGCCCAGCCGGAGTTGCCGACGAATGTCTATCGCTGGGATCCAAACACGAAGGCGCTGAGCGTCGTGGCGGGCGATATCAACCGGCCCAACGGCCTGGCGTTCTCCCCCGATGAATCGAAGCTCTACATCGTCGAGGCCAACAGCAACCCGCGCGTCATCCACGCCTACGACGTGGTGAACAACGGCACGCAGCTCTCCGGCAAGCGGGTGCTGATCACCGCCGACGACAACGGCACGCCGGACGGCTTCAAAGTCGACGTCGACGGCAACCTCTGGTGCGGCTGGGGCATGGGCGCCGAAGGGCTGGATGGCGTCACGGTGTTCAATCCCGAGGGCAAGCGCATCGGCCGGATCGACCTGCCCGAACGCTGCCCGAACCTCTGCTTCGGCGGCGTCCGCCGGAATCGGCTGTTCATGTGCGGCAGCACTTCAATGTACTCGCTCTTCGTGAACACGCAGGGTGTGCTCGGCGGCTGAGTGCCTCTTGAGCTGAACTCTCGGAATTTCACCACAGAGACACGGAGACACAGAGATGATCATCCCTCGGCTGTGCTTAAAATGGATTTCTCCATCTCTTCGCCTCCGTGGTGAGATTCCGAATTAAGACCCTATCTGAATTCATCCTTCCCTATGAACCTATCCCGTCTCTTCGCGAAAAATTCCGCCGGCTGTGATCGCAAGGTAGGGCGAACCGTCCCGGTGAGCCGCGGCTCGGCGGGGACGCCTCGCCCTACCTTTTCTCGCTACCGCCGTTGCCTCTCTGCCAGCGCTGGCGCGCTCACGCTGCTGTTGGCGTTGGGAAGCACCGTGCTTCCGGTTCACGCCCAGCAGCCAGCGGCCGCCCGGGCCGCGGGCGCGGCGGCGCGGCCCACGTCGTCGCCCGAGATCAACAAGGACCGTCAGGTGACCTTCCGGCTGCTGGCGCCGAAGGCCACCGCGGTGTCGGTGAGCGGCGAGTTCATGGCCGGCAGCAAGCCGCTGGAGAAAAACGCGGACGGCCTGTGGAGCGTGACGGTCGGGCCGATCGATCCGGAGATCTATTATTACAATTTCACCGTCGACGGCGTGAAGACCCTCGATCCCGGCAATCCCGGCGTGAAGAGCGGCTCGACGGCCAGCACGATCCAGAGCGTGCTCGAGGTGCCGGGCGATCGTCCGGCCTTCTACGACGGCCAGGATGTGCCGCATGGCGAAATCCGCACGCACTGGTATCAGTCGAAATCGCTGAACAGCCTGCGCCGCCTGACCGTGTACGTGCCGCCAGGCTACGATCGCGACACCGCGACGAAGCTGCCGGTGCTCTATCTGTTTCACGGCGCCAATGCCGACGAGACCGCGTGGACGCGCCTCGGCCACGTGAACCTGATCCTCGATAACCTGCTGGCCGCCGGAAAAATGAAGCCCTTCCTCGTCGTCATGCCGTTCGGCTACGGCGCGCTCCCGGGCACGCCCGGCGCGCAGAACAACACCGCGCTCTTCAGCCGCGATCTGATCGAGGACGTGATCCCGTTCGTGCAGGGGCAGTACCGCGCGCTGACCGACCGCGACCACCGTGCGATCGTCGGCCTGTCGATGGGCGGCGGCCAGTCGCTCACCATCGGGCTGAACCATCTCGACCTGTTCAGCTATGTGGGCGGCTTCAGCGCGGCTCTCAACAACGCGGGCGATTACGGCAAGACCTTCGCCGGTCTGGCGGATCCGGCGGCGGCAAACCGTCAGCTCCATCTCCTCTGGATCGGCTGCGGCTCGGAGGACAGCCTCTTTCCGGCCGCGAAGAAGTTCTCGGCCTATCTGACCGAGCACGGCATCAAGCACACCTTCCGCGAATCGGGCGGCGCCCACACGTGGATCAACTGGCGGCACTATCTCAACGAAGTCGGGCCGCTGCTGTTTCGCGGGGAGTAAGTAGAAAGCGGACGGAGCGATGCTCGATCCGTTCACCACAGAGGCACGGAGGCACGGAGAAAATCCCATGATGCATTGGGACGCATTTCCGATTCCGGTCGCCGGCTGTGGTAGGGCGAGGCGTCCCCACCGAGCCGGGCCCGCGGCTCACCGGGACGGTTCGCCCTGCCTGTGCGCGCCGACATTTTGGATTTTGGAGTTTGGATTTTGGATTGGCCGACCCGTCGCGGGGCTTCGGCGTGAGCTGTTCCTGATTCTGGTCCTCGCGGGCGTGGTGAATCTGGTGGGTGCGGCGGAGCCAATTTCGAACGAGCTGCTCTACCGTCAGCTCGCGGTGGGTGATCAGGCGGTCTCGACTGCGGCGCTGGATCGCATCGTGAAAAACTCCGACGTGATTTCCGCGGCAGTCCTGTATTCGGCAGTGAGCGTGGCAGTGCGGGAGAAGCGCGTGGAGGACGCGGCGTTTCTTTTCTATATCGCCCGTTTCCGCGGGCAGTTCGATGCCGACCTGTTTCCCTCGGTGGGCAAGGGCGGCGACAGTCCGTTGACGGCGCTTTCGGCCCTGCAGCAGCAGTGGGGCTCGGTCATCAATCCTGTGGTCATGGGAAATCCCCCGATGTTCGCCACCGTGCTCGCGCGGGTGAAGGCGTGGGCTCCGGCGGTGCCCGAAGACTATCAACCCGGCTGGCAGTACACCGGCCGCGGCGAGGAGGGCAGGGCTCGCGCCGCGATGGAAGGACCGCGCACACAGTTTCTCGATTCGATGGGCGGCCTGTGCACGCTGCTGCAGGATCCGGCGTATTTCACGGCGTTCCGCACGGGGCAGGACTACAACACCCTGCGTAACCGCAGTCGGCCGACGATGCAGGCGTTCCAGGAAGCGATGCAGACGATGGCGCGGATCGAGAAGGAAAAAGGCATCCAGGGCATCGCGGCGCAGACGCAGCCGAAAAAATAGGGGCGATCGGAATCGGGAGGTTGGCCGCGAAAAGGCACAAATGACGCGAAAAGATGCAGTCCCTTTTTGCGCTGTTTGCGCCTCTTTGCGGCTATCTCCGTGAGGCACGTCTGCGGCCTGATGGCAGAGCTGTAGCGGAAGGGTTTGGAAAAAATCCAAAACCCAAAATCCAAACTCCAAAATTTGCGGCGGCGCCGCTCAGGAGTCGCAGCGCAGCACGTAGACGACGCCTTTTTCCGAGCCGATCGCGAGGAAGCGATCGTCGGGCGACCAGGCGAGCTTCGTCGCGGGCACCGGCATCTTCACGGTAGCGCGCAGCGGCTGCTTGCGTTCGGGACTCCAGAGCATGACCACGCCATCCTGCGCGGCGGTGGCGAGCAGGCCGTGACGGTGCTGGAAAGCCGTGGCGCACACCGGCGCGTCGTGCGGGAACATCGCCGGCTCGCGGCCTTCGGGGCCGGCGCCGGAGCAGTCCCAGATGCACGCCTCGCGCCCGCCTCCGGTCGCGAGCCAATGCGAGGTGTGATCGAACGAAAGGTGCTTCACCTTGCCTTCGTAGCCGCTCATGTGGAGCTCGACGTCCTCGTCGGGAATCCAGAGGTGCACGGAGGGATCCTGGTTGCCCGAAACGAGCCATTTCCCGTCGGGCGACCAAACCAGCGCCTGGATCCCGTTGTTGTAGGCGAACTCCTTCCGCGCGGTGAAATCGACGCCGTTCCAGAGGCAGACGCCGCCGAAATAGGCGGTCGCCAACTCAGGAGACGGAGGACGGGAGACGGAGGACGGGTTCGTGCCAGACGCCGGGGCGGCAGTTCCTGCCTGCAGCGCCGGACGCCAGGCGAGGGCGGTGATGGTTTTCGGCGCGGGCTGGAATTGATGACGAATGCTGCCGTCGGGATTGACGAACGTGAGAGTGCGGCCGGCGGTCGCGGCGAGAATCGGTGAGGTGGAAACCGTGCTTGGGCTCCAAGCCAGATGCTCCACCCAGGCCGATCCCAGCTTCGCCGTGGCGATGTGCTGACCCGCGGCGGCGTCCCAGAATTTCACGCATCCATCCTGCCCTCCGCTCGCGAGCAAAAGCGCCGACGGCGCCGACGCTTCCGCACCTGACTCCTGGGACGATGGTGCGAACGCCATCGCATTCGTTCCTTCCTCATGGCCCGGCACCTCATGCCGCTTCGCGCCGTCCGTTGCGGCAAAGAGCGTGATCGGACCTGCAGCCGAGGCGGCGGCCAGGAGCGAACCGTCCGGCGACCACGCGAGATCGATCACGTAGTCATCGAGCGTCGCGGCCCAGTGTTTGGTCAGTTGCATGGGGAAAAGAGAAGTAGCGAGTAGTGAGTAGCGGGTAGCGAGCAGGACAAGCCAGATGGTTCGGCGGTTGGCGGAGATTGGAGGTAGGGCGAACCGTCCCGGTGAGTCGGGTCGGAGCGGCGCGTTAGGGATAACGCGCCCTACCCGGGAGCTGAATGCTCGCTACCCGCTACGCACTACTCGCTGCTTTTTCCTCCTCCTCAAGGCACCAGACACGACCGGAACGCTTCCGTCAGCGCCGTGCGATCGAGATTCTTGCCGATGAAGACGAGCGTGTTCGTGCGCGGGTCCGAGCCCCACTCGCGGTCGAACTTGGCGTCGAAGAGCATGTGCACGCCTTGGAAGACGAGGCGCTTGTTCGAGCCTTTCACGCTCAGCACGCCCTTCATGCGGTAAATGTCGCCGCCCTTGGTGCGCAGGAGGTCGCCGATCCACGCGTTGAGTTTCTTGCCATCGAGACCGCCGGGCCGACTAATGCCGACGGAGGTGACGTAGTCGTTGTGCTCGTGAGCGGCGTGGAAGTCCTGCTGCCACGTCGGCTTCACGACCTCGTCCTTCACGTAGATGTGCAGCGGATCGTGGCCGCACTGCTCGAACACGACGTGGAAGCCGGGCTCCTTGATCGCGAGCTGGTAGCGGCCGTTGCCTTTGTCCAGCAGCAGCCGATGCAGCGTGGCGCCGGGCAGCACGGTGTCGCCATCCTTGAGCCGTGCTTCCCAATCGGAGAACACGGTCACGGCTGCCTCGCGCGCGGCGGAAAGGTCTTTTTCATCGAGCGACGCGACCGGCAGGACGACCACGTCCAGTTCGTTCGGGTTGCCGTGGTGATGGTGATGATGGTCGTGATCGTGACCCTCTTGATCATGGTCATGCCCGTGATCGTGTCCGGAGTGGTCGTGATCGTCGTCGTGGCCGATGACGAGCTGATGCGTGCCGGACGGCAGGATGTAGGCGCCGGCCCATTCGAACGGATATTCGGTCTCGAGAAACTTGGGATCGAGCTCGGTGGCGCGGCTGAGATTGAAGCCGCCGACGTCGAGGACCTTGTCGAGATCGACGGCGGAGTTCTGCGTGCGGTGGATCTTCGCGACGGCGTTGATGCCGCGGATGCGCTGCTCGAGCGCGGTCAGATCGGCCGGGCTGACGAGGTCGGTCTTGTTGAGAAGGATGACGTCGGCGAAGGCGATCTGCTTGACGGACTCGTCCTCGGTGCCGAGGTGCTGCAGCACATGCTTGGCGTCGACCACCGTGACGATGGCATCGAGCCGGAAGTGCTGCTTCATCTCGTCGTCGGTGAAAAACGTCTGCGCCACGGGCGCGGGATTCGCGAGTCCGGTGGTCTCGATCAGGATGCCGTCGAGCCGGTCCTTGCGCTTGAGAAGCCGCCCGAGGATGCGGATCAGGTCGCCGCGGACGGAGCAGCAGATGCAGCCGTTGTTCATCTCGAAGAGCTCCTCCTCGCTCGAGATGACGAGCTGGTTGTCGACGCCGACCTCGCCGAACTCGTTCTCGATGACCGCGAGCTTCTTGCCGTGGTGCTCGGTGAGGATGCGATTGAGCAGCGTGGTCTTGCCGGCGCCGAGGAAGCCGGTGAGGACGGTGACGGGAATGGGAGTCATGGAAGGAAACGAAGCGGGCGGAGGGAAAAGTGAAAACAGAGGCGGCCTCCGCGGAAAGGCAAATAGCCGCGACGCCGACATTGGCCTGTCGGCGCAACGTTCAACGTCCAACATTCAACGTCGAACGTTCAACTCGAGCTTCCGGATCCTGCCGATCCTTGAACGTTCAACGTTGAATGTTGGACGTTGAACGTTGCGCGGCTGCCTTCCGCTCAGTCCTTGTC
>CALFNJ010000360.1 GCA_937902865.1 uncultured Opitutaceae bacterium | reverse complement strand
CCAGCATCCGGACGCGTACGAACAGTTCATCGCCGGCGGCGGCAAACCCCGGCGCGCGTCGGCGGAGGCGGCGCTGCAGCTCACGCCGCGGCCGCGGATGGGCGATCGCGTCACGTATTACATCACGCCGAAGCTGAAGGGAAAAACCAGCGACTGGCAGCGGGCGCGCCCGGCGACGCTGCACGATCCCGCGACGGCGCCCTACGATCCCGATTATTACACGGACAAGCTCGATGACTGGATCGAACGCTACGGGACGTTCCTCGGCATCAAGCCGCCCGGGGACGGGCAAGGCGAACTCCTGTAGGAAATCTAGATTGCGGATTGCGGGTTGCGGAATGCGGATTGGCCGGTCGCGGGTAGGGGCGTTGTTTATCGACGCCCGGTCCGACTGAGGAGCCGAGACGAAACGGGCGTCCGTGAAGAACGCCCTACATTCGAGTAGGGCGGGTCTTTGACCCGCCCGGCCAGGTCGAAGACCTGCCCTACCGCATCGCAGCGCGGATTGGCGGCTCGAGGCGGAGTTCTCATTGGGTAGGGCGAGGCGTCCCCGCCGAGCCGCGGCTCACCGGGACGGTTCGCCCTACCTTTCATTCAGAGCGGAGGGATTGCTTAATCCGCATTCCGCAATCCGCCTCCCGCAATTCTCAGCGCGTGTCACCGGGCCGCAGCCAGCCGCTCGTTTCGGCATCGAGGGGCTGGCCCTGGAGCTGCTGGAGGAGCTCGGCGATCGACGGAGCGTACGAGGGCGGAGGATCGTCGGTGGGGAATGATTCCCGGGCACGCAGCGTGAGGCGCAGGGCGCTGAGGAAGGAGCCGCGGGCGAGCTCGGTTTTGCCGAGCGACGCATAATTCCGCCCGGCTTCGGCGGAGAGCGCGGCATAGATCAGAGTCTTGGCGCGGGCGTTTTCCGGCGACTCGCCGTCGGTGAGCATGACGAAGTGCTGGTCGGGCGTGAACTGGAACAGCTCCGCGGCTTCCAGCCCGAAGAGACGTTCGCAGGATTCGACGATCGCGGTGAGCGACTCCATTTCTCGTCCCGCCTTGCGCTGGAAAACCGCGCGGGCGAGGAACTGGGTGAGTTCCTCGATCAGCCGAAGGAGGTAATCCTGGCGGGAGCGAAACATCGAAGCGATGGGTGGAGAAAAAAACGCCGCGCCCCTGAGGGAGGCGCGGCGCGAGGAAGTCAGCGCAAGGAAGAGCTCAGCTCCAGGAAAGGTCTGTCTTGGAGATCGGGAACTGGCGGACGCGCTTGCCAGTGGCGGCGAAGATCGCGTTGCACAGCGCGGGCGCGACCGGCGGGATCGCGGGCTCGCCGAGTCCCGTGGTCGGGTAGTTCGTCGAGTGGAAGTGCACCTCGATCTTCGGCGGCGCCTCGTTCATCCGGATCATCGGATAGTTGTTGAAGTTGCTCTGCACGATCCGGCCCTTGTCGAGGGTGAGCTCCTGATGCAGCGCGGCGCCGATGCCATCGACGATCGAACCCTGCACCTGGTTTTCGGCGCCGCTGAGATTGACGATCTGAGCGCCGACGTCGCAGACGCAGACGAAGCGGTCGACCGTCAGCTCGCCGTCCTTGGAGACAGTCACCTCGGCGACCTGGGCGATGTAGCCCGAGTGGCTGAAGTGAAAGGAAATTCCCTGACCCTTGCCGCGCGGGAACTTCTTGGGATTCCAGCCCGCCTTCTCGGCGACCAGCTTGGTCACCCCGATCATGCGCTCGGCGTTGTAGTTGCCGCTGCGCTTCTGCGCGAGCAGCTCGAGACGGAGCTCGAGCGGATCACGTCCGCCGGCGTGCGCGAGCTCATCGATGAAGCTCTGCATCACGAACGAGAACACATTGTTGCCCGGAGCGCGCCAGGGGCCGTGGGGAATGTTGCACTCCATGGCGGTCTGCTCCGCCTGATAATTCTCGAGGAACCGAGCGGGGAATTGGTCAGCGTCGAGCGACGCGCCGCTGCCGGGACGCGGGATCATCGCGGTGTCGTTGCCGCGGCCCGCGCCGAGGATGCCGAACGTGACGAAGTGATTCTGCCAGGCGACCACCTTGCCGTTCGCATCGAGGCCGCCCTTGAGGAAGTGGAAGCCGCCGGCGCGGAACTGGTCGTGATGGAGATCGTCCTCCCGGCTCCAGGTCAGCTTGACCGGCCCGTTGACCTTCTGCGCGATGGCCGCGACCTCGACGACGTACTCCTGGCGCAGGCGCCGGCCGAAGCCGCCGCCGCTGCGGGTGAGGTGAACGACGACCTTGTCCTTCGGCACGCCAAACTGGTTGACGACCATGGTCTGGGCGCCGGCCGGATCCTGCGAAGGGGCCCAGATCTCGAACGCGCCGTCCTTGAACTGCGCGGTGCAGTTCTGCGGCTCGATGCTGGCGTGGGAGATGAAGGGATAGCTGTAGGCCGCTTCGATGGTTTTGGCGGCGCCGGCGAGGGCGGCGGCGGTGTCGCCCTCCTTGTAGATGACGGAACCGCCGGGTTTCTTGGAGAGCTCGTTGGCCTGGGCGGTGAATTTCGCCCAGCTGTCGTTGGCGTACTTGCCCTCGTCCCAGACCACCTTGAGCTGCTTGCGCGCGCTGAAGGCGGACCAGGTGGAGTCGGCGACGATGGCGACGCCCGGCATGAGACCGGCGACGTTGGCGGTGCCCTCAACGATGAAGGCATCCTTCACGCCGGGGAGCTTTTTGACCTCATCGAGATTGGCGCTGACGACCTTGCCGCCGAACACCGGGCATTTCTCGTAAACCGCGTAGACCATCCCGGGCAGCTTCGTGTCGATGCCGTAGAGCGGCTTGCCGGTGACGATCTTCGGATTGTCGACGCCGGAGACGCGCGTGCCGAGGAGCGTGAACGTCTTCGGGTCCTTCAGCTTCACGGTGGAAGCCCCGGGCACGGGGAGCGTGGCGGCCTTCGCGACGAGCTCGCCGTACTTGAGGGAGCGGTTGGTCGCGGCGTGGTGCACCGCGGTGCCTGAGGCGTTGCACTCGGACGCGGGCACGCCCCAGGTCTGGGCGGCGGCCTCGATGAGCATCGTGCGGGCGGTTGCGCCGAGACGGTGGAATTCGTCGTAGTTGTTCGGCGTCGAGCGGCTGCCGCCGGCGCTCTGGCCGCCGTACGCGGGATTGAGATCGCCCTGGACGATGGCGACGTCCTTCCAGTTCACCTCGAGCTCCTCGGCGATGATCATCGGGAGGGAAGTCTTCACACCCTGGCCGATCTCCGGCTGCTTCGAGACGAGCGTGACGACGCTGTCGGGCGTGATGCGGATGAAGGCGTTGGGCTTGAATTCCATCCCGGCCGCTGGCTTGACGATCTCCGCGGCGGTCGAAGCGCCGGAAGACTTGAGGTAGAAACCGAGGACGAGACCGCCACCGGCGAGGCCCGTGAACTTGAGGAAGTCGCGGCGGGCGATGGGCTGGGAAAGGGTGGGCGTGTTCATTTGACGACCTCCTGGAGGGAAGCGAGCGAGCGAGCGCCGCTGGCGGCGTTGAGGGCGTCGCCATTCGTCATGCCGGCCGCGAGCTTGATGCCGGCGCGGATGCGAAGATAGGTGGCGCAACGGCAGAGGTTGCTCGTCATCGCGTCGTTGATCTCGTCGTCACTCGGTTTCGGATTTTCTTTCAGCAGGGCGGCGGCGCTCATGATCTGGCCGGCCTGGCAGTAACCGCACTGGGCGACGTCGAGCTCACACCAGGCCTTCTGGAGCGGATGCGAGCCATCGGGCGAAAGGCCTTCGATCGTGGTGACCTGCTTGCCGGCCAGGGTGGACACCTTGGTCATGCAGCTGCGGGTGGAGACGCCGTTGACGTGGACGCTGCAGGCACCGCACTGGCCGATGCCGCAACCGAATTTCGTGCCGACGAGGTCGAGATGATCGCGCAACACCCACAGGAGAGGAGTGTCAGCGGCCA
>CALFNJ010000359.1 GCA_937902865.1 uncultured Opitutaceae bacterium | reverse complement strand
TCGGATGACGTCGGCGTCAAGCTGACAACCGAGCTGATGGAACATCAGATCGACTTCGACCACATCGACCTCGATGCGATCGTGACCGACTGCACGCTCGCGGACGGCGGCCTGAAGAATCTGAGCGGGCAGGTCTATCGTGGCATCGTGGTGCCGACCTCCACCGTGATCGACAAGCGGATGCTCGAGCGCCTGAAAGCGTTCGCGGCCGCCGGCGGCAAGGTGGTCTTCGTGGGCCGCACGCCGACGATGATCGTGGATCGCAATTTCCTGCATGCCGAGACGGGGGCGCCGGACCTCAGCTTCGCCACGCTCGAGCCGAAGCCGGAGATCACGGAACGCGTCGTGGCAGCGCTGCCGACGTCGGACGTGCGGCTGAATTCCGCCTGCCCGCCGATCAAGTATATCCGCCGCACGCTTCAGGACGGGGACGTTTATTTCTTCTTCAACGAATCGAACCAGGTGCAGACCCGCACTGCGACGCTGGCCGGCAGGGGGCAGGTGCAGATCTGGGACGCGACCAGCGGCACCGTGCACCCGATCACCGGTGTGGCGGCGGCCACGGGCACCGTGGAGGTACCCCTCACGCTCGAGCCGCAGGAAAGTCGGTTCATCGTGATTGGCGCGCTGCCGCCGGGCGCGGCGCCGGCACTGCCGGAGATTGCCGGCAGCCAGACGGTGGCGTCGCTGGATGGCGACTGGTCGGTGACGCTCGGCGACAAGAAGCTGACCTCGGTCCTGACCTCCTGGGAGCGACTCGGCGTTTCGTCCTTCAACGGCACGGCGATCTATCAGCGGGAATTCACCGCGACGACGCCGGCCGGCAAACGCGTGTATCTCGATCTCGGCAATGTTCATGAAGACGCGAAGATCCGGCTGAACGGCTCCGAACTCGAGGCGCGCTCCTGGCCGCCGTATCTGTGGGATGTGACGAGCCTGCTCAAGCCGGGCGCCAACACCCTCGAAGTGCGCGTGCAGACGGCTCCGGCCGGCGGCGGGCGCGGCTTCGGTGGCGGCGCGGGTGGTGCGGCGGGTCGACGCGGCGGCGCGGGACCCGGTGCGGGTGGCGGCCAGGCTGCGGCGGATGCGCCGAAGGGATTTGCCCCGACCGGTGTTCCCGGTGGCCTCGGTGAAGGCGCGGGCGGCGGCCGCGGTCGCGGAGGTCCGGGCGGCTTTGCGGGCGGCGGTGGAGGCGGACGTCAGGGCCAGGGCGGCGGCGCCGGAGGTCCGGCGGCTTCCACGGCGGCCTCGGGCCTGCTGGGGCCGGTGCGCCTGATCGCGCAGTAAGCTGAAGAAAATTTCGAACACGCAACGGCGGCCGCGAGGCCGCCGTTTTTCTTTTGGAGCGAAGGGAGGGACGGGCGGCCCGCCCGTCTGGCTCGGTTCCGTCGAGCTTCCGCGGTGGAACGCGTTGTCCCCGACGCGTTGTGGACGCGGCCGCATCCTCGCGTGTTTTCACACGCGCGACGCGGTCCAGCGCGTTGACCTCTACCCAACCGTCTTTCGATCCGGTTTCGCACAGAGCAGAGAGTGCACAGAGGATGAATGCGAATTTCTGTGTGCTCTGGGTCTCTGCGTGAAACGGGATTGGTGAGTTCGCCCGCGATTTGGCTCTGGCGGCCGTTTTACGCGGACTGACGTTTCAACGCGTTGGGGACGACGCGTTCCACCTTGATACCCGTTCGCTAAGGATTCGTCTGCGCCGGCGTGGCCGCAGTGCGATGCGCGGCGATGATCTGCAGGTCCATGCGCTTGTCCTTTTTCGTCGGGGATTGGGCGACGAGGCCGACGATCCCGGCGGTGTTGAGCAGCGGAGGCGCGGGCGACGTGACGACGAAGGAGACGCGCAGGGCGGGCTGCTCGTTCAGCGCCAGGTCGAGGGCGAGATAGAAGAGCCGGCGATCGGGCATCGCCCACGCCGCCGGTGCCAGCGCGGAGATATTATTTCCGAAGGTGAAGTTGGGGACGATCTTGCCCCCGTGTTTGACGAGCGACCAGGCGGACGGGAGCTCCAGGACATTCCACATGATTTCGCGGATGCCGGGCGTCGTTTGCGCCGCGTTGAAGAACGTGATGAGGGCCGGAAACATGCCGCCCACCACGCGTTCCTGCCGCGCGGATAACACGGGTGGAGAAGCCGGTGCGGCCGCGGGCGAAGACGGAGTCGCGCCGGTTTTTCCCGGCGGAGGGAGGACGGCGACCAGCACGCCGCAAGCCTCGTCGAGCCCGAGCGCGAGAAAGTTCGGCGGCACCAGCGTGCGCGCCGTCTTTTCCTCCGTCGGCGGCTTTTTCCCCGGGACGAATGGCCCGGCGACGCGAATATCGAGCGCGAGCGGATCCCCGCCGGAAAAATGGTAATCGTGTCCATTGACGGTGACCGCTGATTCCGGGACGGAATTGGCCTTTCGCTCCTTGTCGGTCGGCGGCGCCAACTCCAGGCGCACCAACCACTGTCGGAGCGCCTGCCCTTCGCGCAGGGTGATCAGCGCGGTGACGGAGTCTCCCGGCGCGCCGGCCGTGCCTCGTGGTGTTTCGTCGATGCCGCTGAGCGGCAGGCCATGCGCAGCGGCATAGGCGACGAGATCCGCCTGGGGTGGGAGCAACGCGGGGAGATTCAGTGGGTCGGCTGGTTTCCCGCCAATCCCCACGGCTGCACCCGATTCCTCCGCCCGAAGCGGGCTCAGCGGCCAGGCGAGCAGGCAGGCCAGTCCGACGAGTCGAGGGGTGAGGCTCATCCGGGGCAACCACACGCGCGGGCGAATGAACCTTCAAACTAAAATCATTCCGGAAGAACTCGCACGAAACCCCGAAGGCGATCCGCTGAACCTCCATCTTGTCACGTAATACGTGACAAGATGGAACTCAGGAAATCAGGAACGGATTCGGCAAGGTAGGGCGCGATATCCCTAACGCGCCGGTTCGGTTCCGCTCGACCCGAAACGCGGACGATCCTTTCGGCGCGTTAGGGACAACGCGCCCTACCTTCAGACAAAAAACAGCGGCCTCACGGCCGCTGCTCCACGAGACCAGAAAGGCGGATCGATTCCTTCCTGATTTCCTGAGTTCCAGATAAACTAAATCTGAATCACTTCTGACCCGGCGCGGGCCCCTTTTCGTTCACGGGCGGCGGGGTGGCGGGTTTGCCGTCGGGCTGCCAGTGGCCTTCGCTCCAGCGCTTCGTCTTCGCGTCGTAGCTGCCCTGGATCCAGACGGATTCGACCGTCGGGGGCATGGCCCACTTGCCGGAGACCCACTGCCATTCGCCCTTCACGGGGACGTAGTGACCCGGCACCCAGGCGTATTTCGGATCGGGCGAGGCCGGCTTGGTTTCGACGCGAGCCCGCGGCGGCGGGGTCTCGATGATGGAAGGATCAGTTTGCTCGCCGAAGGTGGAGGCGCCGGTGTGAACCAGCGGCATCGGACTCGAAGGCGGCGTCGGTTCGGCGATGCCGGCATCGCCGGCGGCGGGCGACGTGACGGACGGCGTGCTTTTGCCGTCGGGGGTGTCGGACGCGGCCGGGCTCGTTCGGCTGGTGGATGTGGAGTTGTTGTTCTGCGCGGCCTGGGAGGAAAGCGGCAGCGCGGAGAGGCCGAGGAGGCAAAGGACGTGGAGGACCCGGAAGGACGGTGTGGATTTCATCGAGGGAGAGGGCTGAAGGTGGCGGTGCTCGGGCGCGATCCAGCCTCGGATGAACTTCGACCGGATCGAGCTAGGTCTGACGGCGCGACAGACCCGGTGCCGGGCACTTTGTTGCGGGGGTCGGGCCGTGTGCCTCGAAGACGAACCTGAGGATTGGCCGCAAAAAGGCGCAGAGGACGCAAAGGGACCGAAGCCTTTTTTGCGTATTCTACGCCTCTTTGCGGATGATGCTGGCTGCCGACTGCGTCCGCGAGGACGCGTCGGAGGGTGGGGCGCGTTATCCCTAACGCGCCGAAACTGTTATCCGCGTTTCAAGACCGACGGACCCAAACCGGCGCGTTAGGGATAACGCGCCCCACCTTCCGAGCTCTCGCAGCTTCGCGTGAGCCTTGCCGGCTTACTTCCGGGTGATCGCCTCGCCGTCGTGGACGGTGAGTGCGAGGCCGGCGAGGTCGAGCTTGCCGACCGATTCAAGCGTAAGGCCGGTGCCGGTGGTCAGCTTCACGTTGGAGAACGTGACGTCCTGAATCGGGCTGTCCTTCAGGCCGGTGATGAAGCCGGCGGAGTCGGCGGTGCCGCTGACATTGATGAATTGGAAATGGCGAAAGACCGGCAGCACCTTCGCCGGCACCTGCGGGCCGCTGGTACCGCTGGCCCAGTTCATGTTGATCTCGATGGCGCGCTTCACGCCGTTCATCCGCAGGTTGCGGAAAACGATATTCTCCACGACGCCGCTGCGGGCCGGAGTGGACTTGAACCGGATCGGGGCGAAGTTGCCGTCCTCGGCCACGCAATCGCGTACCTCGACGTTGCGGATGCCGCCGAAGGTCTCGCTGCCCATGGCCACGCCGCCGTGGCCGTAGCCGAAGCGGCAGTTCTCAATCAGCACGTCTTCACACGGACGGGCGGGACGGGAGCCGTCGCCCGGGACGCCGGCCTTGATCGAAATGTCGTCGTCGTTCACGTCGAAGTCGCAGCGCGTGATGCGGGTGTGCCGGCAGGAATCGACCTCGATGCCGTCCGAGCTCGGTGGGGTGTGGCCGGCGCGAATGGTGAGATCCTCCGCAACGGCATCCTCGCAGAACTGGAAATGCAGGCACCAGACCGCCTGGTTCTGCAGATGCAGTCCGGCGACCCGCACCTGTTTGCAGCTGATGAGACGGATCAGCCGCGGCCGGCGGGTCTTGAAAGCCAGATCCGGATCCTTCGCGTTGCGCAGCTCCCAGTACTCGTCCCACCAATTCTGGCCGTTGCCATCGATCGTGCCTTCGCCGCTGATTTCGAGACCGGTGAGGTTCTCCCCATTGACGAGGGCGAAAGGCTGGCGGCCGCGCTCCGTCTCGGAAACGCCCGGAGGCAGGTAGTCCTTGAGCTGGTCGGAGCCCTTCAGCATCCCGCCCCGGTCGATGCGCAGGCTCACGCCCGGCTTCAGGAAAATCGATCCGCTCATGAACGTGCCGCTCGGCACGACCACCACGCCGCCGCCCTTTTGCGCCGTGGCGTCGATGGCCGCCTGGATCGCCTGGGTGTTCAGGGTGTGGCTGTCACCGATCGCACCGTAGTCCCTGATCGAGGACTGCAATCGAGCGGATGAAGCTGTGGTGGCGGCGCTGACGGCGCCGAACGCCAACGGGCTGTTCCAAGCCACAGCGGCGGCGGAGAGAAGGAATGCGCAGAAGCGAGTCTTCATGTCGGGGGAGGGGTTCGGAAGGTGGCCGCCGACCTCCGGGCGGCGGTGTTGAACGCGGGCGACACTGAAACCGCCGCCCGGAGGTCGGCGGCTGCCTGGGGACGGACTGCCGGCTTACTTCATCAGCGCCGCCAGCGGTTCCTTCACGGCCTCGGCCCAGATCTCGTAGCCCTTTTCATTGGGGTGCAGCTTGTCGGCCATGATGTCCGGGGTGAGGACACCGTTCGCGTCGAGGAACTTGTCGCCGATATCGAGGTAGAACACGTGCTTGCCGTCGTTCAGCTTCGCGATGATCGGGTTGACGTCCAAGACCACCTTGCGGATCGCGTCGCCGGGATTGGCGCGCGGGAAGATGCCGAGGAGGAGGATTTTCGCGTCGGGGAAATCCTTCCGCATTTCCAGCACCACGGCGCCGACGCCCTCGGCGATTTCCGCCGACGTGCAGGTGCCGCCGTTGTTGGTGCCGATCATCAGCATGATCGCCTTGGGCTGGAAGCCCTGGCCCTCGCCGTCGCGCAGGCGGTAGAGCACGCCCTGCGTGGTGTCGCCGGAGATGCCGAAGTTCGCGACCTTCATGCCGCCATAATATTTGTCGAACACCACCTTGCCGGCGTGGGGAGGATTGGGAACCGTGCCGGTGCTGCGCCAGAAGTCCGTGATCGAGTCGCCCATGAAGAGCAGGTCGATGTCGCCCTTCTTGGCGATCTCGACGTTGGCCTCGTGCTTCGTGCGGAAACCGGGATTGAGCGCCGGCACGACCGCGGGGTTCACGCGCGGGACGTGGAGGGAGATGAGATCGGGATACTTGGCGACCAAGGCCTTGGTCGGCTGGTCCGCGTGACTGAGATAGTTCTGCAGGCTCTGGGAGGCCTGTGCGATCTCCGCCGGAGTCGGCCGGGCGATGGCGACTTCGGGCGGCACGGGAGCGGGGGAGGGCGCGTCCGCGGCCAAGAGCGCGGACGGGCTGGTGAGCGAGGCGAGGGAAACGAGCAGCGCAGTGGCGCTCGCGCGGAGCAGGCAAGCGGGGGTCTTCATGCGGATTTTTTGATAAATCCCGCCCAAAGCGAGGCAACGGAAAAGGCCGGAACGCGAGCCGGCACCGAGGCAGGGAATCTCGATCCGGTTTCACACAGAGGACGCAGAGAGCACAGAGATTCGAACCGGATTTCCTCTGTGTACTCCGTGTCCTCTGTGTGAAACCGGATCGAAGATCGATGTTTCTATCCTACTCCTTGCACTCCGCCGCGTCGAAGACCCGGCCGAAGATCGTGGCGACCTGCCTGGCTTCGGCTTCACTCAGATGGGCGGCGAAGTATTTGGCGATGCCGGCCCGATAGACCGGCCAGATCTTGCGCAGCACGGCCACACCCTTGTCGGTCAGCTCGGCATGCTGGGCGCGCCCGTCAGTGGGGCACGCCTTGCGCGCGAGCACGCCCTCCTTTTCGAGACGATCCACCAGGCGGGTCAGGCCGCTCCGACTGAGCAGGGCGCTCCGCGCGAGCTCGCTCATCCGGAGTCGCCGCTCCGGCGCCATGTAGAGCTGGTAGAGCACGTCGTACCAGCTCAGCGACGGCAGCTTGGCGGCGTCGAGGTCGGCCTCGATCGCGGCGTACACCCGCCAGAACGACGGGTAGTAGCGGCGCCAGGCCTCGAGATGGGTTTTGGACAGTTCGGTCTTCATGAAATTAATTTCAGGATTTTAGTTGCAAACGCAACTATATCCCGCAGTTTAGTTGTGTATGCAACTAACATCCTTCCTTTCCTCCCTCGTCGCCACCGGCGACTCGTTCGCGCCCACCGCCCTGCGGCTGGCGCTTGGCGTGATGATCTTGCCCCACGGTCTGCAGAAGACGGTCGGGGCGTTCGGCGGCCACGGCTTCAAGGGCACGATGGGCTATCTCACCGGCGTGGTGAAGGCGCCCTGGATCTTCGCGCTGCTGGCGATCCTGACGGAGTCGGTCGGCGGCGTGATGCTGCTCGCGGGCCTGGGCACGCGCCTGGCGGCGCTCGGTCTCGGCGGGGTGATGCTCGTGGCGGCGGCGCAGCACCGGCCCAACGGATTTTTCATGAACTGGGGCGGCAACCAGAAGGGCGAGGGCGTGGAGTTCCATCTCCTGGCCGTGGGCATCGTCGTGGCGCTCCTGATCCTGGGCGGCGGCGCCTGGTCGGTCGACGCGCTCCTGGCGCGCTGAGTGCCGGAGGGTGTCACGCGAAGCCGCGAAGAACGCGAAGCCGATTAGGGATAAAAAAACCTCGGATCGGCCTCGGTTCGCCTCCTGTAAGAAATCCGATCCCAAACCGGATTGAACAGGAGCCGAACCGAGGCGATCCGAGGTTTTGGCTGTCAGCCTGAGATGCTTCGCGAGGTCGAGTGAGCTAGTCCGTTAGGCTTCGAATCCCGAAGCGGGCATCCCAAGAGATGCCCTACATCGGCAGTTCGATCTCTCCGTTTCTGAGGCTCTGCGCGAGATTCCGAAGGTTCGGTCCTTCGTCTGGCTCAGGCCTTCGGCTTCGGGACTTCGCGGATGGTGATCGGCTGGCCGCTCTTCACCGTGAGCTTGAGACCCGACGTGTCCACGTTGTGCGCGTTCTCGATCACGAGGCCTTTGTTGGCGGTGATGTCGCAGTTCTCGAAGGTGATGCCCTCGATGTAGCTGTCGTAGAGGCCGTGCATCATGCCGGCGGAATCGACGGTGCCGTGGACGTTGATCACCTTCACGTTGCGGACGGTGGGAATGACGCGGGTGTCACCGGCGACATTGATGCGCATGTTCCACTCGAGGTTGAACTCGACGAACTGCTTGGTGTCGCGGAGTTCCATGTTGCGGTAGGTGATGTTCTCCACGACGCCGCCGCGGCTCGGCTGGGTCTTGAACCGGATCGGCGCCCAGTTGCCGGCCTCGGCGATGCAGTCGCGGATCTCGACGTTGCGGATGCCGCCGGAGGTCTCGCTGCCCATCGCCGCGCCGCCGTGGCCGTAGGCGAAGGTGGTCTTCTCGATGATGATGTCCTCGCAGGGGCGGTTCACGCGGCGGCCGTCCTCGTCCTTGCCGGACTTGATCGAGAGGCAGTCGTCGTTGCAGTCGAAGTAGCAGCCGGTGATGAGCACGTGGCGGCAGGAATCGACGTCCATGCTGTCGGAGCTCGGGATGTAATGCTCGGCGTGGGCGTTCAGTTTCTCGGCGACGACGTTCGTGCAGTAGATGAACACGTAACCCCAGCGAGCCTGGTTCTTCAGGTTGAGGTTGGAGATGTGCACATCGGTGCAGTCCTGGAACACGATCGCGCGCGGCGGGGTGCTGATGACACCGCCCGTGCCACCGCCGCGGGGAATGAGCATGCCGGCGGCGTTGATGATCGGGATGTCCTTGTTCGAGCGCCAGAGGCTGATCACCGAAGTGGAGGGAAGCGTTCCGGGGAAGACATCGGCCGGCTTGGGCAGCGGTCCGACCGGGGCGGCCGGGGCGTTTTGGCCGAAGCCGGCGAAGCCGCCGCCACCCGCACCACCGGGGGCACCACCACGCCGGCCGCCGGCGCGGGCGCCACCAGCCGCAGCCTGGGCGGGCGGCTGTCCGTTGCCGCGGCCCTCGGCACCGGCCGCGGGCGCTTCACCGGGCGGGCGGGCGAGGCGGGCGTTCTGGCCGAAATTGGCCCAGGCGTCGCCGGAGCCGTCGACGGTGCCTTCACCGGTGACGGTGACGTTCTTCATGCCGACGAAATTGAGAAAGGCGGACGTCCAGTAGCGCTCGATGCCTTCCCAGCGCGTGTAGATCGGCGCGAAATCCGCGATATTGGTCGTGCTCTTGAGAACCGCGTCCTTTTCGACAATCAGGTTCACGCCCTGCTTGAAATAGAGCGCGCCGCTGAGAAACGTGCCCTTGGGCACGACAATCGTCCCGCCACCCGTCGCGGCGCACTTGTCGATCGTGTCCTGGATCGCCTGGGTGTTGACGGTCTTGCCGTCACCCACCGCGCCGTAATCGGAAATGACGTACCGGGTGCTGGCCGGGGCTTGGGCGCTGAATTGCGAGCAGCCGGCCAAGGCGGCAACCAGCGCGAGCAGGAGGAGGAGGACGGGGATTTTTTTCATGAGGAACAGAGACTGGGGTGGGGAGGAAAAGAGAGAGCCCGATCGGTGGGACGGTGGGCAAGGGCAAAGCGGACCGTGGTTTGACGGCCCGCGGGGAGGAAGGTGTCACGCGAAGAGAGTTCGAAGGCAGGGACGGGCGGCCCGCCTGTCCGCATCGGCTCGGTCCGCTTGGAGGTGGAGCGTGTTGTCCCTAACGCGCTGATGGCGTCGCCAGTGTGGAGACGTCAAAGCGCGGGCGGAGCGAACAACGCGTTAGAGACAACGCGTTCCACCTTGCCTGCAGTCTTTGCGATCTTCGCGTGACACCTTTCGGCGGATCGATTGCCTTGGCCGAATCGAACCCATGAAAACGCGCATCGCGAAGACGAAGGAGAAATGCCGCTGCGGCTGGGCGGTGAACGATCCGCTCATGCAGGTCTATCACGACGAGGAGTGGGGCGTGCCGGAGCGCGACAGCCGTGCGCTCTGGGAGAAGCTGATGCTCGACGGTTTTCAGGCCGGCCTGTCCTGGATCACCATCCTGCGAAAGCGCGAGGCCTTCCGCCGTGCGTTTCGCGGCTTCGATCCGAAGGTGATCGCGAAGTTCAGTGAGCGCGACGTCGCGCGGCTGCTGCAGGACGCGGGCATCATCCGTTCCCGCGCGAAGATCGAGGCGACGATCGGCAACGCCAAAGCCTATCTCGCAATGGAGGCGGCCGGAGAGGATTTTTCCGCGTTCGTCTGGGGCATGGTCGGCGGCAAACCGGTGCGGAAAATCCGCCGGAAAATGACCGACATTCCCGCCAAGACGCCGTTGTCCGAGCAGATGTCCGCCGAACTGAAAAAGCGCGGCTTCAAGTTCGTCGGTCCCGTGATCGTCTACGCCTGGATGCAGGCGGTGGGACTGGTGGACGACCACATCGTCGACTGCTTCCGCTACACGAAAGCCGGACGCTAAAGGTAGGGCGCGTTATCCCTAACGAACGCGCCGTTCCGCTCTGAAAAACCGGGCGAAGAGCCCGGCGTTTTCCTTTCTCCGCGGCCGCTGGACGGGAAGGAATGGCCGCAAAAAGCGCAGAGCGCGCAAAAATTTCCGAGAGATCGGTATCTCTTGCGCCCTCTGCGCCTTTTTGCGGCCAACCGGTTGCCGTCCGACCCAGGCAAGGCTGGACCCTGCCCGGCTCGCCGCGACCGTCGCGGGGATCGAGGTCAGCCTTTGGTTGAGGCCGACGGGGAAGTGGGGGCGGACAGTTGCTCGAGCTGCTTGTCGCAGCGGCCGATCACGCGATAGAGATTGTTGATCTCGAGCATCTCGTCCTCGGTGAGCTTTTTCTTCGGGACCGAGCGGTCCACGTAGAAGAATTTGGTCATGGAATTGAATTCCAGGGCATTGCCGGGATACACGATGCCGGGGTTGAGATCCGAGGCCACGTAAGGGAAGCGGGCATAGTCGCCGCCCTGGGTCTGGCGGATATCCACCTTATCGAAGTCGGGCGTTTCGGCGCCCTCATGGAACCAATAGGGATAGGTGCCGACCCGCATTTGCGGCGTGCGCGCAATCGGCGGGACCGGCTGATTCACGATTTGCTTCACGCGAACCACCGCCCGCTCGCGGTCGCGCTGGAGGCTGGCGATTTTGGGATTCGCGGGAACGGCGGGAGCTTTCGCCGCGGAGTTTTCTGCCGCAGGGGAACCGGGAGCGGCCATGGCCGGCGGTTTCTCGGCGGGTGGGGAGGCGGGGGCGGCCTTGATGCTGGTGACGACATTGTCCCGCAATTCGAGCGTGGCGTCGGGATACTGCAGCAGGCGCCTGGCGCCGGCGTTGATCTGGCTCCGGGGGTTGCCCTTTTCCTTGATGACCTGTTCGTAGGTATCGCCGACACTCGTCGCGAACGCGCTGCCGGCGGCCAACAGCAGGCAGAGGAAGAGGCAGCACGCTTTCATCGGCGATAAAGGAGCGGGCTCCGGGAGCTGCGGGATCAATTCTTCGGTGAAGCAGGAGCAGGAGCTGGCACGGGAAGAACCCGTGACTCCATCAGCGGCTTGAGCTGCGCGGTGCAGCGGCCGATCACCCGGTAGAGCTCATTGATCTCGAGCATCTCCTCCTCGCTCAGCTTTTTCTTCGGGATGCTGCGGTCCATGTAGAAAATCTTGGTCATGGAGTTGTACTCCAGTTCACGACCCATGAACGCGACGCCGGGGTTGATGTCCGATGAGACAAATTCGAACCGGCCGAAGGTGAGATCCTGCGTTTTCCGCACGTCGACATTGGCGAAATCCGGCTCCTCGGCGCCCTCGTGAAACCAGCCGCCGGGTCCCCACATGCCGACCTTCATCTGCGGGGTGCGCTGCACCATCTTGACCGGCTGATTGACGATTTCCTTCACGCGATTCACCGCTTGGTTGAGCTCGCGCTGGAGGGCCGCGATTTTTGCCGTCGAGGAAGAGGACGGCTGGGCGGCTGGCTTCGGCGCGGCCGCGGTCGCGGTCGCGGGAGGCGCTTTCGCCGGAGCCGGAGCCGCTGGCGCCGGCGTGGTCGCTGCGGGCGGCGGAGTGATCGCCTTGATGTTGGTGACGAGATTGTCCCGCAGCTCGATGGCGGCGTCCGGGTATTGCAGCAGGCGCCGGCTGCCGGCGTCGATCTGGCTCTTGGGCTTCCCCCTTTCCGCGATGACCTGGTTGTAGGTGTCGCCGATTTCGGTCGCGAAAGCGTGGCCGGAAAGCAGGAACAGCAGCAGGAGGCACGAGGTCGTTTTCATGGGTGCGAGATGAGTAAACGCGGACCGAGCGTGACGGATCGGCGGCCGGGCCTCAATCCTCGGGTAAATGCTTCCGGGCAGCTGGAAGCGGGGTTTACGCTGATTTTACCGGAGACCAAAATCTCCGAGGTAGGGGCGTCCCTTGGGACGCCCCTACCTCGGAAGCGGCAGCCGGTTCGAAGTTGGATTGCGAAACGAGGAACGCTGATCCAGTCCGATGCGGGCCATGCGCCCTGCCGCATCACCTCCCGCTTCGATGGCGTTTCCGCCAATCGAAAATCGAGAATCAAAAATCGAAAATCTTTCTGCTTCCGACATGGATGACCTTCTCCAGCAGCTCAGCCGCGTGTTCACGGAGGCTCCGTGGTATTTTCTTTCCTGGCCGGCGGTGGGAATGGTCATCGGCACGCTGATCGGCGTGCTGGCGGCGCCGGCGGCGAAGCAGCTGGCCATCGTGCCGCGCACGGCCGGAGGGCTTGTCGGTCTGGTGACGGCGCCGTTCGTGCACGCGAACTTCGCCCACTTCGCCGCCAACCTGCCGCCGTTTCTGGTGCTCGGGGCACTGGTGCTGCGGCAGGGCGAGTCGCAGTTCATGCTCGTGGCGCCGGGCATCGCGCTCGGCCAGGGCTTGCTGCTCTGGGCGTTGGGCCGGCGGGCGGCGCACGTCGGAATGAGCGGCGTGATTTTCGGTTTTCTCGGCTGGCTGCTGGCGGTGGCCTGGTTCACGCGCGCGAACGCGGACCTGCTGATCGCGGGCGGCGTGCTCCTGTTCTACGGCGGCATGCTCGCCGGACTGGCTCCCGCCCGCAACGGCACCTCATGGGAGGGACACCTCTTCGGCCTGATCGCCGGCGTCGGCGCGGCGTGGATCAAGTTCCGCGGCGCCGATCTATTCTGAAGTTTGATTTATCTGGAA
>CALFNJ010000358.1 GCA_937902865.1 uncultured Opitutaceae bacterium | reverse complement strand
GACGGCCATGAGGCGCTGGTGATCGCGCAGGAGGTCGAGCGCACACATCTCCGCAAGCTCAACGTCGACGACGTGGTGGCCGCGATCCGCCGTGCCGTCGCGGAGCAGCACGAGCTGCCTGTCAGCGCCATCGTGCTGCTGCGCACCGGTTCGATTCCGAAGACGTCCTCCGGCAAGATCATGCGCCGCGCCTGCCGCCTGCAGTACCTGCAGGGCGAACTCGAGGTGGTCGGCGAATGGCGTCTGCCGAAGGAAACCAGCGCGCCGCTCGACGCCGCCGGCGCCGAGCCGGTGGTCTCGCTCGAGACCGCGGTGATCGAGACCTGGCTCACCGTGCGTCTCGCGCAGCGTCTGAATCTTTCGCCGAAACAGATCGATCCGCGCGAGCCGTTCTCGCGCTACGGCCTCGACTCGCTCGCCGCCGTGGAATTGTCCGGCGCGCTCGAGCGCTGGCTCGGCCGCCGCCTCTCGCCGACGCTGGTGTACGACTATCCGAGCATCCACGCGCTCGCCGATTATCTCGCCGTGGCCACCGCCACATCGCCCGGCGCCGCCGCGCAAACTCCTGCCGCAGCCGCTGCCGTGGCCGACCAGGCGATCGCGATCGTCGGCCTGGGTTGCCGCTTTCCCGGCGCCGCTTCGCCCGAAGCTTTTTCGAAAATGCTGCGCGAGGGACGCGACGCGATCACGCGGGTGCCCGCCGGCCGCTGGGATCCCGCGACGACCGATGCGCCGGCCTGGGGCGGATTTCTGGAGAACATCGACGCGTTCGACGCTGATTTCTTCGGCATCGCGCCGCGCGAGGCGGACTTGATGGATCCGCAGCAGCGCCTGCTGCTCGAGGTCGCCTCCGAAGCGCTCGAGGATGCCGGACTCGTGCCGAAGGCGCTCGCGGGCACGCGTGCCGGCGTGTTCGTCGGCATCAGCACGAACGACTACGGCCGCCTGCTCGCGCGCGTCGCCGCCGGCACCGACGCGCACGCGGGCACGGGCAACGCCGTCAGCATCGCCGCGAACCGCATTTCCTACCTGCTCGATCTCCGCGGCCCCAGCCTCGCGGTCGACACCGCCTGCTCCTCGTCGCTCGTCGCCGTGCACCACGCCGTGCGCAGCCTCCGCGCGGGCGAGTCCACGCTCGCACTCGTGGGCGGCGTCAACCTGATCCTCGCGCCCGATCTCACGACGACGTTCGCGCGCGCCGGCATGCTCGCGCCGGATGGCCGCTGCAAGACCTTCGACGCTTCCGCCGACGGCTACGTGCGCGGCGAGGGCTGCGGTGTCGTGGTGCTGAAGCGCCTCACCGACGCCCAGCGTGACGGTGACCGCGTGCTCGCGGTCATTCGCGGCAGCGCGGTCAACCAGGACGGTCGCAGCAATGGACTCACCGCTCCCAACGGCCCCGCGCAGCAGGCCGTCGTGCGCGCCGCGCTCCAGGACGCCGGCGTTGCTCCCGCCGCGATCGGCTGTGTCGAAGCTCACGGCACCGGCACATCGCTCGGCGATCCGATCGAGGCGAACGCGCTCCGCGAGGTCTTGCTCGAAGGCCGCAGCGCCGCGCAGCCCTGCTGGCTCGGCTCGGTGAAGACGAATCTCGGCCACCTCGAAGCCGCCGCTGGTATCGCAGGCCTGATCAAGCTCGTGCTCGCGCTGCGCGACGAAACGATCCCGCCGCACCTGCACCTGCGGAGCCTGAATCCGCTCATCCAGCTCGGAAACACGCCCCTGGCCATTCCCACCGCGCCCACGCCGTGGCGCGGTCCGGGCCGGCTGGCCGGCGTCAGCTCCTTCGGTTTCGGTGGCACGAACGCCCACGTGATCGTCGGCGAAGCTCCCTCCTCCGCGGTGCCGGCGCAGCCCGCGCGGCCCGCGCACGTGCTGGTGCTGTCCGCCCGCACGCTGCCGGCGCTGCGCGCACTCGCCGCGAGCCATGCGGACGCAGCCGACGATTCCTGGGTCGATCGTTGCCACGCCGCGGCCACCCAGCGCGCCGCGTATGCGCATCGGCTCGCGGTGACGCGGGAAAATGCCGCGCAGCTGGCAGCGTTCGCCCGGGGCGGGCAGCCGGTGGGAATCATCTTCGGCGAAGTCGCCGAGCCGCCGCGGATAGCTTTCGTTTTCTCCTCCTCCGCCGGAACGTCGGCCAACACCGGACGCGAACTCTACGCCATCCAGCCCGCATTCCGTTCCGCGATCGACGCCTGTGACGCGATCATCAGCCAAGGTAGGGACGGGCGGCCCGCCCGTCCGGGCTCGGAGGCTGGAGTCAGTCCAATTTGGACTCTGTCCGAAGCCTTCGCCGCTTCTCCCTCAGCTCCGTCCGCCGCCGCCTTCGCCGACGTCACACGTTTCGCCCTCGAGTACGCACTGGCCCGCATGTGGCAGGCGTGGGGTCTCGAGCCATCCGCCGTGCTGGGCGCCGGCATCGGTGAATATTCCGCCGCCGTCATCGCCGGCACGCTGACGCTGGAAGATGCCCTGGCGCTGCTGCTCGCGCGCACCCGGCAGGTCGCCGGCGCCGACTTCGCCGCGATCGTGGCCGACACAAAACTGTCTCCGCCCGCGAAGCCGTTCTTCTCCGCGCGCACCGCCAGCGCCCTGAGCGTCGAGCTCACGAAGCCCGAGCATTGGGTGAAACTCCCGGAGTCGGCCCCGCGCCTCGACGAGACCGTACGCGCGCTGCAGGCGACGGGCGTGACGCTCTGCCTCGAACTCGGCGCGGGCTGCAGCGACTGGACCCGCGTGCTGGAAGCCGCGGGCCGCGCGTTTGTCGCCGGCGCGCCCGTGCGCTGGGACGAAGTGGACCGCGGCTTCTCCTTCGGTCGCGTGGCTCTGCCGCATTATCCCTTCCAGCGCCAGCGGCACTGGTTCGAGGAAACCCCGATCGCGACCGCGAACCTCGAGGAGCTTTCCCGCCTCGCCTCCGACCCCACGTTGTCCGCCGAGGATCGCGCCGCGGTGCCGCGTTTGCTCGCGGCACTCACTCGCGCTCGTGCCGAAGTAGAGCGGATCTCCGACCCGCTCCGGCCAGGTCAAAGACCTGGCCTACTCGATCTCGCTGACTGCGGGTACGAAATCCGTTGGCCGGCCGAGCCGCGCTTGACGCCCCCGGATCCTGCTCCCGCCCGTTGGCTGATTCTCGGTTCGCCGCCAGCCGATCTGAAGGAAGCCTTCGCGGCTCGCGGCCAGACAATCGAGTGCGCCGACGAATTCCGATCGGGCGAATGGCGCGGTGTGATTTTCTGGGCCGGCGCCGCGTCCGGTGAAATCGAAACCGCCCGCCTGGTGCGAGCCACGCAGTCATCGGCCGGGCCGTTGTCGATCGTCACCTGCGGCGCAGTTGCGGTGGCGTCGGCGGAAGGCCGCTCGCTGCGCCTCGATCACGCGCCGCTCTGGGGTGTGGGCAAGGTTTTCGCACTCGAGCATCCCGAACGGTGGCGCGCGCTGATCGACTTGCCGGCCCAACCGGCCCGGGTCGATTTCACCGCGCTGGTCGACGAGCTGCTTTCCTCGGGCTCAAGCGAGGACCAGATCGTTTTGCGCGGCGAGGCACGGCATGTCGGTCGACTCGAGCGCTCACCGCTGGCCGAAACCGCCAGTCCCCTGACGCTCCGCGCCGAGGCAGCCTACTGGATCACCGGCGGCACGGGCGCGCTCGGACTTCAGGTCGCACGGTGGCTGATTTCCCGCGGCGCGCGCAAGCTGGCGCTCACCGCGCGCCGCGCCTCGTCGCTCGCCGAGCTTGAGGAATTTCGCGCTGCCGGCGCCGACGTGCGCGTGCTGGCCGCGGATGTTGCCGAGCCTGCCGATGTGCGGCGCGTGCTCGAGACGATCGCGCGCGAACTGGGACCGCTGGCCGGCATCGTCCACGCCGCGGGCCGTCTCGGCCGCGAATCGCTCGCGACGCTCACGCCGGAGGCGCTGGCCGACGTGCTGCGCCCGAAGCTCGCCGGCACGCGGGTCCTGCAGGCGGCAACGGCGGCGCTGCCGTTGGATTTTGTTCTCCTGTTTTCGTCGATCGCGTCCGTCTGGGGCGCGAAAGGCCAGGCGCATTACGCGGCGGCGAATCACGCGCTCGACGCCTTCGCGCAGCAGCAGCGCGCGGCCGGCCGGCCGGTGTGGAGCGTGAACTGGGGCCCGTGGAGCGGCGGCGGTATGGCGGGCGACGCCGAACAGGCGCTGCTCGCGCGCTACGGCATCGCGACGCTCGAGCCCGTGTCCGCGCTGCAGGCGCTCGAACGCGTTCTCGCCAGCGACGAGCCGCAGCGCGTCGTCGCCCGGATCGACTGGCGCGTCTTCAAGGATTTCTTCGAGCTGCGCGGCCCGAAGCCGTTCCTCGCGCGCATCACCGCTTCGGCATCAGCTTCGGCGGCAGCGGCTGGCCGCGCGGCGGAGGTCGAGGAGATCGCGAGTGCACCCGCGCCGGAGCGAAAAGCCCGGCTCGAAGCCTACCTCCAGACACAGGTCGCCGCGGCGCTGGGCTTCAAGGACGGCCGCCGTCCGGATCTGCGGCAGGGATTTTTCGCGCTCGGCATGGATTCGATGATCGCCGTCGACCTTCGCCAAAGGCTCGCGCGGGCGTTCGCCAAAAATCTGCCGTCCACGCTCGTGTTCGATCACGCGAACATCCGTCTGCTGGCCGACTATCTCGCGACCGAAGTGCTCGCCTGGGGCGAATCGCCCGCGCCGGCCCCGTCCGCGTCCGCCGCCGCTGCTGCGGCTGCTGTGACAGAGCCGGTTCCCGCCGACGAGACGGACCTCGACGCTGCGCTGGCCCGCCGTCTGCAAAAGCTGGAATCGCTGATCCGCGACTGACCGTGAAGCCGCTGCCGCGACTCATCCTGTGCGACGGCCTGCCCGGTTCGGGCAAGACCACCACGACGCAGCAGCTCTGGCTGCATCTCGATTCGCTCGGCCACGAGGCGCGCTGGTGGTTCGAGCACGAGCTCAATCATCCCGTGATCGGCTTCGACCAGGCCCGCGCCGCGCAGCAGGCCGGCGGGGCGGAGGCGCGCCAGATCTTCGCGCAGGCCCACGCCGGCTGGGCGAAACTCGCGCCGCAGCTCGACGCCGGTCGCGGCATCACGCTGCTCGAGGGCACGTTGTTCCAGGCGACCGTGGGCGCCCAGTTGCTGGCGGATCTACCGCGCGCGGAAATCGTCGCGCACTTCGACCGCACGCTGGAACTGATCGCCCCGCTCGAGCCGGTGCTGATTCACCTGCGCCAGGAAAACGTGGAGGCCGCCCTGACTGCGACCTGCGCACGGCGCGGCCCCTGGTTTCTTGCCTTGCTACGGGGCGAATTCGCGGCGACGGCCCGTGGTCGGCGGGTGGGGCGGAACGAGCCTGCGGCGCTGCCCTGAGGCAGCTGGGCAGCCGCCCCAACCGACAAATTCGGCGCCGACCTGCCGCGCCTTAGCCGCCGTTGCGCCGACGGTCACGGATCGTCACCGTCGTGGAGGCGGGTTCCCGATCTGCGCGCCCTCACGGGCGCTCCATCCGGGATGACGGCGGGTTGGGGAGAAAGCTTGGCGACGGGTAGAAAGACGACGCGGCACCGCTAAGCTAGACAAGCTCGCGGCGCCTGCCGATCGGACAAGCCGGAGCGACGAAATTGGGGGAACCGTCGATGGATCGATCAAAGCTGCTGTTGATGGCGGGTTGGGTGATCACGATTGCCGTCACAGTCTTCATGCTGCGGGACGTCAGCCCAGACCTT
>CALFNJ010000357.1 GCA_937902865.1 uncultured Opitutaceae bacterium | reverse complement strand
ACCTTCTTCGCGTCCTTCGCGCCTTCGCGTGACACGGATCGGAAGATCGAGGCTCGATGTAGGGGCGCTCCTTGGGGGCCCGCTCCGGTGACCTCAGTCCAAACGGGCGTCCCAAGGGACGCCCCTACATTGGAAAATTTCCCGCCTCGGCGCGAAACCTCGGACTTCCCTCAGAAATCCTGCAGTCTTCCCTCGTTCGCTCCCCGCTCCGGGTCGATCCGCGCGAGCACCTCACCGATCAGATAAACCGAACCGGTCACCACCACGGTGTCACCGCCGCGCCCCGCAGTGCAGGATTCCGCCGTCGGAAAAAGCTCCGGCACGGTGGAACGCACCACGCGGCCCGTGAACGTCGCCGGCAGCAATGCCGCCAGCTCCTCATGGCTGCAGGCCCTGGCCTGGTTGGGCACGACGAGATAGATCACGCCGGCGTGCCGTGCGATGACTTCCAGAAGCGGTCGCGCCCGCGCCGTGCCCAGCACTCCGACGATGACCGCCGGTCCCGTGCGGTCGGTCTTCTCCAGGCGGCTGAGATTGGATTCCAGCACGGCAGCGCCCTCCGGATTGTGGGAGGTATCGAGAATCACCGGCCGCGAACCCAGCGTCAGCCGCTGCCAACGTCCAGGCCAGTTCACTCGCTGCAATCCCCGGGCTATCGCCTCCTCGGTCAATTTCCAGCGCGACGGCAGTGCCCGCGCCACCAGCGTGGCCGTGGCCGCATTCCACCGCTGGTAATCGCCCTCGAGATTCGTTTTCGGATAGCGCCCCGGCTCCTCGCCAAATTCCTGCCGCACCGAAATCACTCCGCTGCCGCGTTCCGCCGCGATCGCCCGCACGATCGTCTCCGCTTCCAAAGGCAGCCGCCCGATCACCACCGGCCGGCCCGGCTTGATGATGCCGGCCTTCTCCGCGGCGATCTTCTCCACGGTGTCGCCGAGCATTTCACAGTGGTCGAGTCCGATCGAGGTGATGACCGCGAGCTCCGGTTCGACCACATTCGTCGCATCGAGCCGGCCGCCGAGGCCGACTTCGACGACCGCGACATCCGCCCGCTGACGCTGGAACTGCAGAAACGCCATCGCCGTCATGAACTCGAAAAACGTCGCCGGCTCCTCATTCGCCCGTGCCGCCGCCTTGGCCGCTGCCGGCCGCAGTTCCGCCGTGTAGGCGATGATTTCCTCCTCCGTCAGAAGCTTCCGATCCACCTGCACGCGCTCCCCGAGCCGCACGAGATGGGGTGACGTATAAAGCCCCGTCCGCCATCCGGCCGTGCGCAAAATGCTCTCGAGCATCGCCGAGACCGACCCCTTCCCGTTCGTCCCCGCGACATGGATCACCGGCACCGCCCGCTCCGGATGCCCCAGCACCTCGACGAGCGCCCGCATCCGATCCACGCCAAAACGGACACCCTGCGCCTTCAGGGAGAAAAGCTAGTCCTGGATCGAAGCGTAAGACAGCGCGGTCATTGAGAAGACGAGAACGTTCAACGTCCAACGTCCAACGTTCAACGTTCAACTCGGAGGGCCAAACTCAGGCGGAGCCGGAGCGGGAGCGAAAGTCCGGCGGAGACGATGTCGGTGAAACTCTCGCCTTTGCTCTCTGCGCAATCCGCAATTGGACAGTTTTTCGGCTGCGATGGAAAATTCTGACAAGCTCTTCCGTTTCGCGAAGCACCGGATTCACCGCCGCAGGTTGATCAATCAGCGGCACTCGCTGAATGAGAAGCAGCCAGCGTCGCGTCTCCCGCAATTCCTTGAGGCAAATGCTGAGCTTATGCGCGAAATCGGCGGCCGATTCCGCCGCCTGTGCCTCAGCGTGATTGGGCAAGGCCGCAGTGCCTGCGCGCAACAGCTGCCCCGCCACGTGCGACCCCGCCGGCGAACGACCGATTTTGTCGGCAAAACGAATCACCGCCGCCGCATAATTCAGCAATCGTTCCTCCAGATCGAAAGTCGTTCCCATGAAATTGCCATAGGTAACGCCGATCCACCCCGTCAAATTTCAAACCGGTCAAGCGTGACAGAGCCAAACTCCGAGGGCTGATGCCGTCCTTGAACGTTCAACGTTGAACGTTGAATGTTGAACGTTCGGTTCGACATCCGCCCCGCCGTCTGCTCCCGCCGCTCAGCCTGCTTTCTTCTCCGCCGGCTGCGCCGGCTTCTTCTTCAGATGCAGCGCCGCCAGAATATCGCGGAGACGGTCGCGCTGCTCCAGACGGCTCACGATCTGGTCGATCAGGCCGCGCTGCAGCAAAAACTCCGCGCTCTGGAAGCCCGCGGGCAGCGTCTGCTTCGTCGTCTCCTTGATCACTCGCGGGCCGGCGAAGCCGATCAGCGCACCCGGCTCGGCGATGATGACGTCGCCCAGCGTCGCATAGCTGGCCGAGACGCCGCCGGTGGTCGGATTCGTCAGCACGGAAATATACGGCAGGCCCAGCTCCGCCAGGCGACCGAGCGCGGCGCTCGTCTTCGCCATCTGCATCAGCGAAAGGATGCCTTCCTGCATGCGCGCCCCGCCGGAGGTGCTGAAGATGATGCACGGGATCTTCTTCTTGATCGCGAGCTCGACCACCCGGGTGATCTTTTCGCCTGTCGCCGAGCCGAGCGTGCCCCCGCAAAAGCGGAAATCCATCACCGCCAGCGCGACGTCGATGCCGTGGATCTTGCCCGTGCCGCAGATGACCGCCTCGGGCAGGCCGCTGTCCTTTTCGTAACGCTTCAGGCGCTGCTTGTAGGGCTGAGAGTCCGTGAAGTTCAGGGGATCCGCCGAGCGCAGGCCCGCATCCGTCTCCGTGAACGAATCCGCATCGACCAGCGCCGTGATCCGCTCCCGCGCGCCGATCGGAAAGTGATAACCGCTGTTCGGCATCACCATCTGGTTGTCGACCAGCTCCTTGTTGAAGACGATCTCCCCCGTGGCGGGATCCTTCGTGTACAGTCCCTTGGGGATGCCCCCCTTTTTCTTCGTTTTGCGGACCGTGTAGGTCGGTTTGTCGAAATGCATATGGGTTTTAGCCGTGGCCGAATGTGACGACATCGAGATTCAGACAACCCCCGCGCCGCAATACGCGTGCGCATCCGTTGAGCGTGGAACCGGTGGTAAAGACGTCATCAACGAGGATGTAATGCAGGGCGGGATTTAGGGTGCCCGTCCGGACAAGTGCAAAGGCATTTTTCAGGTTGGCCTGCCGGGTCCGTCGGTCGAAAGCCGTTTGCGTTTGTGTGTCCACCGTGCGCCGCAGCAGCGGCCTCACCGCCGTGCCGCCGCCTGCCGCTCGTGCCAGGCGTTCCGCCAGCAGCAGGCTCTGGTTGTAACCCCGCTCCCGCTCCTTGCGCGGATGCAGCGGCACCGGCACCAGCACGGCATCGCGCACGAAAGCCAGAAATTCGGGGGAGCGGCGAAAGACCTGCTCCATGTCGGACAACACCTGCAGCCCCTGATGATATTTCAGTTCGATGAGCAGCGCGCGCGCCGGGCCCTTGAACAGCACCGCCGTGCGCCCTTCGCGAAACGCCGGCTCCAGTCCGACGCAATGCGGACACATCCGGTTCTCCTCCACTTCACCGTAAAACGGATGTCCGCAGGTCGAACAGTGCGGCGCGCGGATGAACTCGAGCTGCGCCACGCACTTCGCACAGAGATGCCGCCAACCGTGCTCCTCCTCGACCAGCCTCCGGCAGTGCACGCAGCTCCGCGGAAACACCACGTCTCCGACGTCGCGGACCAACCGGGAAAGGACATTCATCGCTCAACGCCGACCTAAAACCCAATCCTCGGAATTTCACCACAGAGGCACGGAGGCACCGAGAAGCAATTGGCCCACGGAACACACGGAATACACCGAAAGCCTGAATTTTTTCGGTGTGTTCCGTGTATTCCGTAGGCACTCCGAAGGATTTCCTCTCGGTGTCTCCGTGCCTCTGTGGTGAAATCCCGAAGGATCGCCATCAGGAATAAAATACCTTCGCGAGGAACAGCCCCTGCGCCGGGGCGGTTTTCACCGCCATCGTGCGTTCGCGGGAGGCGAGGATCGCCCGCAAATCGGCGAGCGTCAGCTTGCCTTCGCCCACCGCGACGAGCCCGCCGACGAGGCTGCGCGCCATTTTGTAGAGAAAGCCTTCCGCTTCCATCGTCACCTGCAGCCGTCGTCCGCGGCGCACCAAATCGAATCGCCGCAGGTCGCGCACCGTGTCCTCTCTCGCCGGACCGTTCAGCGCCGTGAACGCCCGGAAATCATGCCGTCCGCGCAGCAGCTCGGTCGCCGCCTGCATCGCCGCGAGGTCGAGCTCGCGGAACACCGTCCAGCAATACGGACGTGCGAAGGGATCCGCGTCGCCCAGGCTCAGGTGATAGACGTAGCGCTTGCCCGTCGCCTGGAACCGGGCGTGGAAATCAGGCGCCGCCGCCTGCACCGATTTCACCTGGATGGTCGGCGGCAATCCGACCCGGAACGCGGCGACGAGTTTCTCCGGACCATGCCGCCAGTCCGCGTCGAAATGAAACACCTGTGCCAGCGCGTGCACGCCGGAGTCCGTCCGCCCGCTGCCATGGATCCGCGTCGGCGCGCCGAGAATCTGCGCGAGGCGCCGCTCGATCACATCCTGAATCGCGAGCCCCCGCCCCTCCGCCTGGCTCTGCCAGCCGGCAAACTGCGTGCCGTCATAGGCGCAGACGCATTTCCAGCGCGGCAGAGTTTCGGAAGAAGCAGACATGCGATGAAGATAAGAGAGCCCCAGAAAAGACGTCAGCGACGAAACGGACGCCGGATACCGGAATTTTCACCACAGAGGCACAGAGACACCGAGAGGAAATCGTTCGGAGTGCCCACGGAATACACGGAACACACCGAAAAAATTCAGGCTTTCGGTGTATTCCGTGTGTTCCGTGGGCCAATGGCTGCTCCGTGTCTCTGTGCCTCCGTGCCTCTGTGGTGAAATTCCGTTGGATCGTCTCAGTCCTCCGGACCGGGATCCTTTTCTGCCGGCGGTGGAATCTGCTGATCCAGAAAATCCTGCAGGATGAGCGTCGCCGCCCGGGAATCGATCAGCCCGCTCGCCCGCACCTCACGGCGGCGGCCTTTCGGGATCGACGCCTCCGCTTCGTAGCTCGTGAGCCGCTCGTCGATCAGGTGCACCGGTTTCCCAAACTCCGCCCGCAGGCGCTCGGCGAATGCTTCCGCTTCCTTCGCCTTGGGCCCCACCGTGTCGTCCATGTTCAGGGGATGCCCGACCACAAACTCCGTGATCCGTCGCTGCTGCACCACCGCCGCCAGCGCTGTCCAGCGTTTGGAAGGATCGGCGTCGACCAGCGCGGCCAGCGGCGTAGCCACGCCGAGTTCATCACCGTAGCTCAGGCCGATCCGCCGCGTGCCGTAATCGATGCCGAGGCAGCGCATGAGGTCGTCAGATCAGATCCGTTCGGCCGCCTGCCCGCTCAAAGCCAGCGTGCGCCGCCCGACTCCGCCTCGACGCGCTTCAGCAAGAGCTTGATGTCCTGCGCGCGGCTCTTCGGACACACCAGCGTGGCGTCCGGCGTGTGCACGACGATCAGGTCGTCGGCCCCCACCACCGCCACCAGGTGCTCCCCTTCGGAGATCACGATGTTGTTGCGTCCCTGCTCCACCAGCGCGCGTCCGCGGCCGACGTTGCCCGCGGCGTCCTTCGGGTGATGCCGGGCCACCGCCGGCCACTCGCCGACGTCGTCCCAATCGAAG
>CALFNJ010000356.1 GCA_937902865.1 uncultured Opitutaceae bacterium | reverse complement strand
GAGCTGATGGGGCAGCCCGCCGTGAAATGAACCGGCTGACCGAGAACAAGCTGATCCTGGTGATCCGGGAAACGCGCCTTGAAGACCTCAAGGCGCGTTTCAACACGGTCGCGCAGGCCCGCTTCTACGTCGAGCACCTCGGCGGGGATTTCCGGGACTACGAGAACGAGGACACCGTCTACCGTGCCGCCGTCGATCAGGCGCGCCGGGAGCTGGAGCAGCTGGGCCGGTTGCAAGTGGTGCATCGCAAGCTTGTCCCGAACTTCATCTTCGGCCCGGGCGATGTCGCGGTCACCCTCGGCCAGGACGGCCTGGTCGCCAACACGCTCAAGTACCTGGACGGGCAGCCGCTGATCGGCCTCAACCCGGATCCGGCGCGGTACGATGGACAGCTCCTGCCTTTTCAGGTGAAGGATCTGGCGAAGATCGTCCCGGATGTCTTTCGGGGCAGCCGTCCGACCAAGGCCGTCACGATGGCCGAGGCGGCGCTCAACAACGGCCAGCGGCTTTTTGCGGTGAACGATCTTTTCGTCGGTCCGCAGAGCCACGGTTCGGCCCGCTACACCCTGCGTCACGACGGATGCGATGAGCGCCAGTCCTCGAGCGGCGTGATCGTCTCGACCGGGTTGGGTTCGACCGGCTGGTTCAGCAGTCTGGTGGCGGGAGCCCAGGGTGTGGCCGCCGCTTTGAGCGGACGCGCCAGGCCGGTCAGCCAGCGGCACGCAAAAAGCGCGCGGGTGCTGCAGCGCGTGCTCGAAGCCGGCGAGCCGGATCGGCTGGGCGGCGGTGGCGGAAAGCCGCCGACGGTTCGATTCCCGTGGGATGCGAATCACCTGTTCTTCACGGTCCGTGAGCCGTTTCCCAGCAAGACGACCGGCACCGACTTGGTCTTCGGAAAGATTCTGCCGGACCAACCGCTGCGGATCGATTCCCACATGCCGGAGCGCGGGGTGATTTTCAGCGATGGGATCGAATCGGACTTCCTCGAGTTCAACGCGGGCAGCCGCCTCGAGATCAAGGTCGCGGAGCGAAAGGGAAAACTCGTCGTCTGACAGGCGGAAGGCCGGGCTCCAAGCCGTTTCGCACAAAGGCGCAGAAGCGCAGAGATCGATCTGAGGTAGGGACGCGCGGCCCGCGGGTCCGGTTTGAATCTCTGTGTCCTCTGCGTTCTCTGCGTGAAACCGGATCGATGATCGGAAGGCTCGACCTCCGATCCGTTTTTCACACAGAGAACACGGAGGACACAGAGGTTCGGAGGCTTTAGGGTAGGGCGCTTTATCCCTAAAGCGCCGCTCCGTTTCGCCCTCGCTGAAAATTTAGAATGAGGACGGGCGCCGGCGGGCCGAGGTGGAGCGCGTTGACCTCAACGCGCTGAACGACGTGGCAGGCGTGAGGGGGTCGAAGTGCGGGCGGAGTCGAGCAACGCGTTGGGGACAACGCGTTTCACCTCGGAATTTATCCGGATCGATTCCGCTTTCCTGATTTAATCTCTGTGTCCTCTGCGTTCTCTGCGTGAAATCGGATCGATGATCGGAAGGCTCGCTCCCCGAGCCACGATCCGTTTTCACGCAGAGCACGCGGAGGACGCAGAGATTTGGAAGCTTTGGGGTAGGGCGCTTTATCCCTAAAGCGCCGCTCCGTTTCGCCCTCGCTGAAAATTTAGAATGAGGACGGGCGCCGGCGGGCCGAGGTGGAGCGCGTTGACCTCAACGCGCTGAACGACGTGGCAGGCGAAGGCGTTGAAGCGTGGGCGGAGCGAACAACGCGTTGGGGACAACGCGTTTCACCTCGGAATTTATCCGGATCGATTCCCGCTTTCCTGATTTCCACATCTCGGGTTTGACGGGCGCCATGGCCGGCGAAGGCGTTGAAGCGCGGACGGAGCGAACAACGCGTTAGGGACAACGCGTTCCACCTCGGATTTATCCGGATCGATTCCCGTTTTCCTGATTTCCACATTCCCTCATCCGCCGGCCCGGGTCGCCATGTAATCTATTGGGTTACTTTATGGCCGAAGCGGCCGAAGCGGAGGGCGAGGGTGGGGAGGACGAGGAGGTTGAGGAGCGCGGAGGTGACGAGGCCGCCGAGGATCACGACGGCCATGGGGCCTTCGATTTCGCGGCCGGCTTCACCGGTGCCGAGAGCGAGCGGGAAGAGGCCGAGGGCGGTCACCGAGGCGGTCATGAGAATCGGGACCAGGCGCTCCGAGGCGCCGCGGATCGCGGTCGCGAGTCCCCAGGGCTGGCCTTCCCGCACGACGAGATGCTCATAGTGCGAGACCAGCATGATGGCGTTGCGCGTGGTGATGCCGAAGAGCGTCACGAAGCCGATCAGCGCGCCCATCGTCAGGGTGCTCGCGCCGCCGCCGTGGCCGAGGAGGCCGCTGAGATAGATCGCCAGCACGCCGCCCGTCAGCGCCAGCGGAAGATTGATCAGCACGAGCAGCAGGTTGCGCCAATGGCCGAGGATGACGGAGAGGAGCAGCACGATGCCGACCGCGGCGATCGCGCTGTGCAGGAGCAACTGTTGCGTGGCCGCCGCTTCCGCCTCGGCCGCGCCGGCGTATTCCAGGTACATGCCGGTGGGGAGCGTAACCTTCTTCGCGATGAGGTCGCGCGCTTCGGCGACAAATGACTGCACGTCTTTTCCCGTGGGCTGGCAGGTGATGGTCTGACGCCGGCGCGCGCCCTCGTGCAGAATCGAGGAGCGTCCGCTCGTGAGGAAGACGTCGGCCACATCGCGCAGCGGCACGCGGACACCGGTGAGGCTGGTCAGCAGCAGATCGCCGACATTCTCCGGATCACGCCGGCTCGCGGCATCGAGGATCACGGCAATGTCCGACACCTGCTCGCCGCGATAGACCTGCGCCACGACCTCGCCTTCGTAGGCGGTCTGCACCGCCTCGAGCACGTCGAGCGGACGCAGGCCAAGCGCGGTGACGCGCTCGGACCGCAGGCGCACGGTCAGCCGCGGCGCGCCCGGCGGCGCCTTCACCTGCACATCGGCGGCGCCAGGCACGGTGCCGAGGGCGGCGGCGACTTCCGCGGCCTTGGCGTCGAGGGCATCGAGATCGTCGCCGAAAAGATTGATCACGACCGGGGAGGTTTCTCCGCCGATGCTTTCCCCGATGCGATCGCCGAGAAACGTCAGCACCTCGGACTGGATCCCGGGCGTGGCGTCGAGCACGGCGCGAATCTCCTCCTCGACCTGTGCCTGCACCTTGCCGGGGAGATCCGGCTTCAGCTCGACGTGAAATTCGCTCTGCTGCGGCCCCCAGGTGTCCTCGCCCTGCTCGGCGCGGCCGATCTGCTGCTCGACGGTCGCGATGTTGGGATTCTTCAGCAGCTCCTCCGAGATGTGCTTGCCGATGCGCATCGTCTCCGCGAGCGACGCGCCCGGCGCCGTGGAAACTCCGAGGACGAAATGGCCTTCGCGGAACTCCGGCAGGAATTCGCCGCCGAGGAACGGCAGGCGCGACAGCGCGAGCACGCAGACGAGCGCCACCAGGCCGATGACGGGAAGGGCATGGCGCGACACCCACTCGAGCAGCTGCTCGTAGCCGTGACGCAGCCAGGCCTGGAGACGGGGCGGCGCGGACTCCTTCGCGCCGCGCGGGAAGAGCAGCAGCGTCAGGGCCGGCGTGACCGTGAGGGCGACGCCGAGCGACGCGGTGATCGCGAGGAGATAAGTCCGGGCGAGCGGAGCGAAGAAGCTGCCCTGCAGGCCGGTGAGCGTCAGCACCGGCACGAAGACGAGCGCGACGACGCAGGTGGCGTAGACGATGGCGTGCCGGACCTCAATCGAGGCGTCGAGGATGACGCTGAGCGTGGAGCGCTGGGTTTGAGGGGAGGGACGGGCGGCTGAGCTGTCCGCTGCGGCGCCGTCGAGAGTTGAACCCGGACGGGCGGGCCGCCCGTCCCTACCTTCCAATCGCTCATCTTTGCGTGGCAACAGACGGTTTTCGCGGAGGCGGCGCAGGATGTTCTCCACGTCGATGATCGCGTCGTCCACCACCTCGCCGAGCGCGATCGCGAGACCGCCGAGAGTGATCGTGTTCAGCGTCACGCCGAGCCGATCGAGAATGAGGATCGTCGCGAGCAGCGAGAGCGGGATCGCCAGGAGGGAAATGATGGCCGTGCGGAAGTGGCCGAGAAACAGGAAGAGCACGACGGCGACGAGCCCCGCGCCGAGCAGGAGCGAATGGCCGATGTGCGTCAGCGACGCTTCGATGAAGGTCGCTGGCCGGTGCAGTCGCGGATAGAGCGTGATGCCCTCGCGCTGGAACACCGGCTTCAGTTCGTCGAGCGCCTGCTCCAGGCCCTTGGTGACTTCCATCGTGTTCGCGCCGTACTGGCTGGTCATCGTCACGAGCACGCCGGGTTTTCCCATGATGAGAGCATCGCCGAATTTCGGCTCGGCGCCCTCGGCGATCGTCGCGACATCGCGCAACCGCACGGGCGCGCCGCCCGCGCCGACGGACACGACCACGCCGCCGAGCGCGTCGAGCGTGAGCGTCTGGCCCTCGGACTGGAGGACGATGCGCTGGCCGGGCGTCTCGATGAAGCCCGCCCCGCGCACGCCGCTGGCCTGCCGCGCGGCGGCGAGCACGTCGGAAATCGAGACGTTGTGCGCGACGAGCTGGTCGGGATGAACCTGCACCTGCCATTGCCGCACCTCGCCGCCGAAGACGTTGCAATGTGCCACGCCGGACACGGCGAGCATCCGCGGCTGGAGCGTCCAGTCGACGAACGTGCGCAGCTCCATCGGCGAGAGCTGGTCGCTGATCAGTCCGATCTTGAGCAGATCCATCGTCGCCGACACCAGCGGTCCCATCTTCGGCGCCTGCACGCCGGTCGGGAGCGCGCCGGCGGTTTCGGAAAGCTTTTCGGCGAGCAGCTGCCGCGCCTGCAGGATGTTCGTGCCTTCCTTGAAGACCACGGTGATGACCGACAATCCCTGGATCGATTCGGAGCGGATCGTCTCCTGGCTGCCGAGGCCGTTGATCGCGGTTTCGACCGGACGCGTGACGAGCGTCTCCACCTGCTCGGGCGCGAGTCCGGGCGCCTCCGTCTGCACGGTCACCTCCGGCGGGACGAAATCGGGAAACACATCCAGTTTCGCGTGGGCCGCGACGTAAAGTCCGTAGCCGAGCAGCAGCACGGCCAGCGCCACGACGATGCCGCGAAACCGCAGCGAAAACAGCACGATGCCGGAGAGCATGGGCTTAGTCCTCGTCCCCGCCGCCGGCCGAGCCGAGAATCTCCGTGGCGAGCAATTGCTGCGCGCCGGTCACGACCACCTGGTCCTTTTCGGCGACGCCGTCGGTCACGACGACGCCCGAGTCCAGACCCGGCCCCAGCGTGACGAGCCGCCGCTCGTAGTCGCCCTCGGTGTTCTGCACGTAAACAAACACGCCGCCCTCGTGGCGCACAAACGCGCCGCGCGGCAGCACCAGACGCTTCTGCGCGTCACCGGCGAGGATGAGCCCGGCATTCAGCGCGGCGCCGGGCGGAAGCGGATGACCGCGCCAGAGCGCGAGGTAGCCGACGCCCTGGGCCTGCGGATCGGCGGCAGGAGCGGGACCGAGGAGCTCGACGTCATGGCGCGCGGGATGGTCGCCGGTGAACGGGCTGACCCACGCCTTGGCCGGCGCGGTCGCGGTCGCCTCCGAGGCGGCCACGTCGATGCGCACGAGGGCGGCGTCGCCGGCGGCGAGCGCGGGCAGCAGATCGTCGAGATCGGCGCGCGTAGAGAGCGTGCGACCCCAGGCGAGGGAAAGATGCGATTCCGCCGCGGCGAGCTGGGCGCGGTCGCGCAGCATCGCGGCCTGGGCGGATTCCACGGCCTGTTGGGAGGCGTTCTCACCCTGATCGTGCAGCTGTTTCACGCGGGCGTAGTCCTGGGCGGAAGCGTTCGCGGCGGCCTGCGCGGTGCGGAGATCGGCGACGAGGCCGGCGAGCGGCGTCGGGTCGAGCACCCGGCCGTAGCCCTTGATTTCGGGAGCGAGATCGACGCTCTGTGGCGCCGCGAAGGCGAGCCCGAGGGCCGCGAGCTGCTTCGAGATGACGGCGCTGCCGGTCGTGATGTCGGGTCCGGCGGGCTTCTCGGCCGGAGCTTCCGCGGCCGGATGAGAGAGCAGGATCCAGGTCGCTCCGGCTCCGAGGAGCAGACCGACGATGAGGCCGGGAAGGAATTTTTTCATGGCGAAGATTGACTGAGCCCGATCCGGGCCGGGGCGATGAGCGTCTCGAGATGGGCGAAGGGAATCTGCAGCGCGTCCTCGAGGTGGCCGGCGGCGGCCGCGACCTGGGCCTCAGCGTCGAGTCGTGCGAGTGCGTCGGCGGACACTTCGAGCTCAGCGGTGCGCACCTCGAGCTGATCGGCGGCGCCGGCAGCGAGCCGGGCTTTGAGCGAGGACAACTGGCGCTGCAGCTCCTGCTGGATGCGCGCGAACCGGGTGAGGCGATCGGCGGCGGCGGTCTGCTCGGCGACAGCGCC
>CALFNJ010000355.1 GCA_937902865.1 uncultured Opitutaceae bacterium | reverse complement strand
CACACATGGCCGCGACGCCGCATTTCAACGACGCCGAGCGGCACGCCCTGCGCACGGCCGCCTGGCTGTGCGATCTCGGTCTCATCGGCGTGCCGCGCGAGATGCTCCGCGCCTTCCGCACGAAGCCCGACCAGTTGTCCGAGCGCGAGCTCGCGACGCTGCATCACCATCCCATCTACAGCCAGACCCTCGCGGGCCTGATGGACAACGGCGCCGGCGTCGGCGAGACCGTGCGCGCCCATCACGAGCGTTTCGACGGCCGCGGCTATCCCGACGGGCTTGCGGGCAATTCCATTCCCTGGACCGCGCGCTGTCTCGCCGTGGCCGTGGGCTACATCGAATCCGGCCTCTCGAAGAGCGCCGCCATGGACCTGCTGCTCGCCGGCTCCGGCAGCGCGTATGATCCGGAAGCGGTGCGGCTCTTCCTGAAAGTCGCCAATCTGGTGCAGCTGCCGAAGCAGGTCCGCGAGATCATGCTGCATGAACTTTCACCCGGCATGGTGCTGGCCACCGGCATCTACAGCCCGCACGGCCTGCTGCTCATCGGCGAAGGCCAGCAGCTGAGCCCCGGCACGATTTCGAAAATCCGCAGCCACGACCAGGCCACGCCGATCAACCAGCGACTGCTGGTCTATTCCTGATTTCGATTTCGATCCGGTTTTATCTGGAACTCAGGAAATCAGGAACGGATGCCTGAGAGCGCCAGGAAAACTGAAAGCTGTTCGCTGCTTTTCACGTTTTCGTAGGGCGGGTCTGAGACCCGCCCTACTGGGTGAAGATTTTGATTCGGAAGCCAGGAAGCCAGGAATCGATCCGAAGTCCGGATTCTTGGCTTTCTGGCTTCTGAATTAATCGGGCCCCAGGTTGGCGATAGCGAATGGGCGTCCGTGAAGAACGCCCCTACTTCAGGCGTCGCTGTCGACGAGGACGTCGAGCGGGGAGCCGGATTCGCGGTACTCCTGCAGCTTGTTGCGCAGGGTGCGGATGCTGATGCCGAGCGCGGAGGCCGCTTGAGTACGGTTGCCACCGGTCTGCTGGAGCGCGGCCTGGATGGCCTGCTTCTCGATTTCTGCGAGGGAAAGGACGCCGTTCTCGTTGCGCACGATCGGCAGCGGGCTCTTCGAATCGGTTTCCGCGGGCACAGAGGCCGCCGGCGGAAGCTCCGGCACGGCCACGGTCGTGGACGAAGATGACGTCGCGCTCTCTCCCATCGGGAGTTCGAGCGTGTCCGGGAATTTCAGGTCTTCCGGCAGGCCGAGGGCCGCCGCGAGGACGGGACGGCCGGACTCGGAGAAAATCACCGCGCGCTCGATCGTGTTCTGCAGTTCGCGGACGTTGCCCGGCCAGCGGTAGGCGAGGATCATCGCCCGTGCCGAATCGGACAGGCCCGTGACCTTGATGCCGTGCTTGCGCGCGAAACGGCGCAGGAAATGTTCGGCCAGCATGAGGATGTCCTCTCCGCGCTCGCGCAGCGGCGGCACGTGGACCGGGAAGACATTCAGGCGGTAATAGAGGTCTTGGCGGAAATCACCCTTCTCGACGTAGCTGAGGAGATCGCGGTTCGACGTGGCGATGATGCGCACGTTGACCTTGATCGTGCGGTTGCCGCCGACGCGCTCGAATTCGCGCTCCTGCAGCACGCGCAGCAGCTTCGCCTGCAGGCCGGGCGGAATTTCGCTCACTTCGTCCAGCATCAGCGTGCCCTGGTGGGCCAGCTCGAAGCGGCCTTCGCGGCGGTCGGTCGCACCGGTGAACGCGCCGCGCTCGTGGCCGAAAAATTCGCTCTCGATCAGATTTTCGGAAATCGCCGCGCAGTTGACCTTGATAAACGGCTGCCCGTGGCGGGGGCTGCGGCGATAGAACTCGCGCGCCACCATCTCCTTGCCGGTGCCGCTCTCGCCGGTGACCAGCACCGTCGCATCCGTCGGCGCCACGCGGTCGATCAGCTTGCGCAGGCGCACCATCGCCGGGCTGCGGCCGACGAAGACGCTGTCGTCGTCCTTCGGATCATCGGTCAGCAGACGGTTGACGTTGACGAGCTGCTGGAAAGCCTCGGCCTTCTTCAGAATGACTTCGATCTGCCCGGCGGAGAACGGCTTGAGAACGTAATCGCACGCGCCCGCGCGCATGCACTTCACCGCGGACTCGATCGTGCCGTGGCCCGTGACCATCACGACCAGCGGGCGCTCCGGCAGGGTCATCAGCTGCTCGAGAAACTTGTGGCCGTCGCCGTCCGGCAGACGCAAATCCAGCATGATCAGGTCGAACGAGTCTTTGCTCGTGCACGCCGACGCTTCGGCGAGGCTGGACGCGCAGGTCACGCCATACTTGTGCTTTGCGAAAATCGCCTGCAGCAGGTTCCCCACGACGGGCTCGTCCTCGACGATCAGAATTTTATCCAGTGACATGTGGTGGGGGTCGGAGCTTGGGCGATGGGAAAGGGCGTAGTCACTCGTGTTTCAACACCCAGCGCAAGCGGTTTGGCCGTTCCTGCGTAGAACTACCCTGCGTCTCACGGTCGGAACTGGGGAAACATCCCGACGGCGCCATAAATTTATTTTGGGCCGCGCAGCGCTGATTCCATCTGTTACTTGTTACCTGGCCTTTGTTACTTCGCCTCTGGCGCTAATCCATCACGCCGCCTGGAGGCTGCGCATCATCAGATTGCGCACGTTGCGAATGAGATGCGCCGGCAGGTAGGGCTTGCGCACGAACACGGTCGGGCCGCTGAGCTTCAACTGCTGGCAGGCCTCGCTCCGTTCGGAGCCGCTGGACAGCAGCACCGGGAGACCGGGGATGATGCCGCGCAGATGACGGCAGAGATCCAGGCCATCCATGTCGGGCAGGAGATAATCCGCGAACAGCAGCGAATAACCCTGGGGATCGAGCTCGATCAGCCGCATCGCCTCATAACCGCTTGCGACGGCGGTCATGACGAGGCCTGCACCGCGGAACACATGCTCAACCATCCGGGCGATCTCCGGTTCGTCCTCCACCATCAGCACTCGGCCCCCGCGCTCCGGTGCGAAAACGTCGCTCCTTTCCGTGGCCCGCGGGGCGTGGGGCCAGTGGGATAATGCGCTCGGGGGATGCATAGGTGATCATTTTTCGGCCGGTGGGGTTAAAACTTTAGTCAAAAGATTTAAGCCGGGCGTCCCCGTGCCGATAAAGAGGGCAAAGACCTCAACCGTCCGGCATCCCTTCCCTGCGCCCTTCCCTCTCATGAGCCTCCGCCTGCTATCCTTCCTGAACGACATCGAACAGGCGCTGCTGGCCGGAATTTCGGCCCAGAGCGGCGGTGGCAATGACGGCACGTGGGAAATCTCCCGGATGGCCAACTATGACAGCCATCTGGCCCGCATGACACTGACTCCCCGCCAGGGCGACGCCACGCGTCAGGCCGGAAGCATTTTTCTCCAGGCCTTCGAACTGGCCGACGGCGTCGCCTGCCTGAAGGCGAGCCTGCATTGGAAAAATCATGATCGGCTCACGATGCTGACCGTCCACGCCAAGAAGGCTTCCGACTGGCAGCAGCAGGCCGCTTCGATCGCGCGCACCTGGTTTTCCGGTCCGCCGCCCGCCCTCGTCGAACGCTCCGTGGCGTCCGCCCCCGCAGTGGCGCCGCTCGTCGCGCTCGCGAGCTGAGCCGTCAAGGCGGCTGAGCGAGAGTTGGCCGCAAAAAAGCGCAGAAATGCGCAAAAACGATCCACACTCTCACGCTGGATCGTTTTTGCGTTTTCTGCGCCTTTTCGCGGCCAATCTCCGAGTGCTGACATTTTCGGTTTGGTGGCGCGCTTTTCCGCTTCGCTCGTCCGCTTTAGCTCCGCCGGGAATCGAATCCCGAACCCTCAAACCTTTTCTCGCGCAGAGGCGCAGAAACGCAGAGCTCGGATAAGTGGGATCGAACTCCGTGCTTCTGCGCCTCTGCGCGAAACCGGATCGGGATTCCTGATTTCCTGAGTTCCAGATAACCTGGATCCGCTGCCTACCCCTGCGCGCTGAACTGTGCGCCCGGGTTGTCGTCGGAGCCGCGGTAGGCCGGCGCGATCTGCTCGAGGCGGCGCTGGGCCGAGCCGACGCGATCGAGGGCCTTGCGCGTGATCGTCAATTCGGTGGTCAGCCACTCGTGCGTGCGCTGGCGGATCGCCAGGACCGCGGCCGTGCGGGCCCGGACCAGGCTGTCTTCCGTGCCGGCGATGCCGATCAGGCTGGTCAGCAAAGGCTCGGCCTGCTGCCGGCTCTGCCGGGCGCCGTCAAAATCGCCGGCGCGCAGCTGCGCGGCCTCGCGGCGCGAGAGCTGTTCCAGCGCGTCGAGCCAGCGCAGGCGGGTTGCGGTCGGAGTTTCCACGATGGATCGGCCGCCGCTCAGGCCACGCTGCAGATCCGCTCGACCGGCGCCGCGGCGTCCTGGTTCTGCAGCATTTCCGCCCACGCTTCCCGGAGGCCGCGGACCAGGCTCTCCACTTCCGCTAGCGGCTCAACCTGCTTGCGGAGGTTCGCCTCGAACAGGCGCTGGAGATGATAATCGTACAGGCGGTGCATCGTACGGGCGAATTCGCCGCCCGTTTCAAAATTCAGGCCACCCTGCAGCTCGGCGAGGATGCGCTGCGCCTTCTGGAGCTGCTGGTGGATGGTCTCGAGCCGGCGCGGATCGGTGCCCGGCTGGGCGAAGGCCTGCTGGGCCAGCGCCATCGCCTGCAGCGCGCCGTCGTACATCAGCAGCACGAGCTGTCCGGGACTGGCGGTCAAAATCGCGTTCGCCCGGTAGGTCCGGGCGTGGCCGTCGGTGCGCATGGACAGGCTCAACTCAGGCCGCGTCTTCGCTCAGATCCGGCGAATCCACGATCTGCGCCGCGATCCGCTTCATGATCGCCGGCGAGGGATAGCCGGGATCAGCGAGCAAGGCGCGGGCGCGCTCGACCACCTCGGGGCGGATCGCCGGCTGGCGGGCCAAAGCGGCCTGCAACGCGGCGCCGCCTTCGGTCGAGATCCGGTCGGGACGGATCGCGGGCGGCCGTGCGGGCGAAGGATTCAGCCCGGAGGCGGAGGCCGAACGGGCGGCTCCACCGGAAGAGGGCAAGGAGGGAATCATGGCTGCTTCTATTATCGGTCGGATGAGCGGTGACTTTAATACGATCTGAGCGGCGGCGGCCGCTGCTCATTTTCGATTTTGGATTCTCGATTTTCGATTTCGATCCGTGATCCGTGATTCGGTCAGGTTTTTATCTGGAACTCAGGAAATCAGGAACGGAAACAATCCATCAATCTGTCATGAGGTAGGGCGAACCGTCCCGGTGAGCCGCGGCTCGGCGGGGACGCCTCGCCCTACCTTCGATCGGATCCTCGGAAACCAAGCGGCCAGTCTTTCCTGGCTTCCTGGCTTCCGAATTCACCCAATCGCGGACGGCGCGCGCCGACATTGCCGCAGAATTTTTCACCGGAGGAAGACCGAGTCCGATCCGAGATTCGGAAAGCAGCTCCGCTCAGTGCCCCAGCCCGCCCATGCGGGTGAGCGTCGTGACCGTGAACTCCGAGAGCGAACGGAGCAGCCAGGGCGTGAGCAGCAGCGCAAGGCCGGCGAGCACGAGGAGCTTCGGGACGAAGGTCAGCGTGGGCTCCTGCATGCTCGTCACCGACTGCAGCAGGCTCGCCGCGATGCCGATCACCAGCGTGACAATCAGGAAAGGCGCGACGACGTAGAGCGCGAAGACCACCGTGGTTCGGAAAATGTCGATGGCGAGATCGGGATTCATGCGGGAAGAAACACGCGGCTCAGGTGGCGAAACTCTGGACGAGCGACTTCACGACCAGGTGCCAGCCGTCCACGAGGACGAACAGCAGCAGCTTGAGCGGCAGCGCTACGACCACCGGCGGCATCATCATCATGCCGAGCGCCATGAGCACGGAGGAGACAAGGAAATCGATCACGAGGAACGGCAGGAAGAGCAGGAAACCCATCTGGAAGGAGGTCTGCAGCTCGCTCACGACGAAGGCGGGAATCACGACGCGGATCGGCAGATCTTTCACCGCCGTCGGCCCGAAGCCGCCGAGCTCGAGAAAGTATTCCAATTCCCGGGTGCGCGTCTGCTTCAGCATGAAATCCTTCAGCGGCACGCTCGCGCGATCCATCGCCTCCACCGAGGTGATGCGGCCGTCGAGGTACGGGTTCAGCGCTTCCTTCTGCACGCGTTCGAACACCGGGCCCATGAGAAAGAATGTCAGGAAAAGCGAGAGGCCGACGATGATCTGATTCGACGGCGCGCTCGGCGTGCCGAGCGCGGTGCGCACGAAGCCGAGCACGATCACGATGCGCGTGAAGCTCGTCATCAGCAGCAGGATCGATGGGGCGACCGAGAGCAGCGTCATCACGATGACGATCTGCACCGCCACGCTGACCTGCCCCGCCTGGCCCGAACCCTCGAGTCCGATGTTCAGGCGGAACGGCGTCGCCGCTCCCGCGGGCGCCGCCGGAGCGGCGGCAGCGGCCGGGGTCGAGACGGCCGTGGGCGACGTGCCCGGGGCCGGCGCGGGAGGCAAAGGCGCCGGCGCCTGCGCCGCGAGCGGCGCCGCGAGCAGCACGATCAGGCCCAGGAAAAGAATGAGTCGAAACAGCTTCACGCGATCCGCTTTCCGTCCGCTGTGCCTTCGCCGAGCGGCGAGAGCATTTCGATCCGGCCGGGGCACACGCCGAGCAGGAATTTTTTTCCGTCGTAGGAGGCGACGACGAGGTACTGGCGATTGCCGAGCGCGCGCGTCTCGTCGACCGCCAGCAGCCGACCATCGCGGCCCGCCACCCGATTGGTGCGCTGGCGCCAGAGCACCCAGCCGCCGGCCGCCGCGAGCAGCAGCGCCACGACGAGCGTCATCGGACCGAGCGCACCGCCCAGCTGGGCGCCGGCACCGGTCGCCGCCGTGCCCGCGGGCGAACCGGCGGGGTAGATGACGGTGCTCTCCGCGGCCGCGAGCACGCGGGCGGAGGCGAAGAGCCAGATGGCCGGATAGCGGAGCCGGAGCGAAACGCTCATGGCTTCCCGCTGCCGATCAGCTCGGTGATCTTGATGCCGAAGTTGTCCTCGACCACGACGACCTCGCCGTGCGCGACGAGCTTGTCGTTGACGAACAGGCCGACGGGATCGGTCGCACGCTGCATGAGCTGTACGATCGAGCCGGGCGCGAGCTCGAGCACGTCGCGCATCGACATCTGGCAGGAGCCGAGCTGCACGGTCACCTTCACCTTCACGTCGAGCACGATATCGATGGTCTTATCTTCCGTTGGAATGGGCATGAGTGGTTTCCTCGTTGGAGAGCTTGCGGGTGAGTTGCACCGCGACGCGGTCGGCGTCGTGACCAACAGTGCCGACGAACTTCGGCACGCCGTTGAACAGGACGCGGGTTTCGTTGAACAGCGTGGGCGAGAGCTCGATCACGTCGCCGACCCGGAGGCTGGCGAGCTCGCGCAGGGAAAATTCCAGGGCCTGCCACTCCGCGCGCACCGGCACGGAGACATGGTCAAAGGCGGGCTGCCACGCGACCGGACGCGCGGCGGCGGGGGACTCCTCGCGGGCGCGGTTGCCGCCGAGTTTCTTCAGCAACGGGTCGAGCGTCGTGCACGGGAGGCCGAGCTGGATCGCGCCGACGCAATCGCCGAAGCTGGCCTCGAGGGAAAGATTCATCACCGCCACATCGCGCGGCGAGGTCTGGAGGAAGCGGCCGCTGGCCTCGTGGCCGATGATGGTCGGCTTGAGCTCCTGCACCGATTTCCACTGCGCGCACCACTCCTCGAGGATGATCGCCATGATCCCCTCGACGAGCGCGACCTCGATCTCGGTCAGATCGCGTCCCGCCTTCACCGCCGCGCCGCGGCCGCCGAGCAGGCGGTCGGTCAGCGTGAGCGCGAGGCGCGGATCGATCGCGAGGATGCCGATGCCCGCGAGCGGCTCGGCCTTGAACAGGGAAAGATGCACCGGATTCGGCAGCGCCCCGGTGAATTGCGCGTAGGGCACGGCGGCGAGGCCCGTCAGCTTCAGGCCGAGCTCCATCCGCAGGTGCAGCGAGAGCCGGGTCGCGAGATAACGGACGAAGTCTTCCTGGCGCGTCTGGAGGCGGCGGAGATCCGACGTGGAAATGAAAACCGGCTGGCTGAAATTATAGCGCTCCACGCGGCGGCCGTCCGCGCGGACCGAGCCCGGGCTGCCCGCAGGGGCGGCTTCGGTTCCGGGCGGAACCGAACCTTCGGCGTCAGCGGCGACAGGAGTGGTGGTTTCAGCG
>CALFNJ010000354.1 GCA_937902865.1 uncultured Opitutaceae bacterium | reverse complement strand
TGGAAGACACCGGCGCGCTGAACATCAACGACGTGTTCATGTATGAGGCGAACACCGAGGGTGCCAATACCTACACCCCGATGTACCTCAACCGCGGCAACGCCTCCGACCAGATCGGTGGTTACAGCTCGGACAACGGTCCCACTTTCGGCATCGCCACGGCCAATCGCGTGCGCGGCCTCGGTGCGGCGGACACGGCTCAGAACAACTACCCGACGCTGTCACGCGTCGCGTTCGACTCGTACAACACGAACTCGGTCGAAATCAATCGCGGCCCGAACTCGTTGCTCTTCGGTGCGGCCAATCCCTCCGGCGTGGTCAATCAGTCCACGGCGGAAGCGGCGCTGAATCAGCAGAAGACGCGCGTCAGCGCGCGCTTCGGCAGCTTCGGCGCTCACCGCGAAAGCATCAGCACCAACATTCCCGTCGGCAAGAAGGTCGCCGTGTTCCTCGCCGCGCTCTACGACGACAAGGAATATGAGCGCAAGCCGTCGCGTGACTACACCCGCCGTCAGTACGCGGCGATCACGTACCAGCCGTTCTCGAGGACGAAGTTCACCGCGAGCTTCGAAAACTACGACAACTGGAACAACCGCCCGAACTTCAACGAGCCGCTCGACGGCGTCACGACCTGGATCAATGCCGGCCGTCCGGGCTGGGATCCCACGACGCAGACGATCACCCTCGCCAACGGCAAGGTTTCTGGCCCGTACCTGAGCTCCACGCTCGATCCGCGTTACGCGGCCAATCCGACGCTGACCGTGAACGGCATGGGCGCGTTCACCAGCTCGACCTCGGCCACCTACATTCCCGGCATCACGGGTGCGGGCAACCTGACGATCTACGCCTTCAACGGCGACGCCGTCGGCTTCTGGCCCGGCAGCGCCACCTCCGGCGCCGGCGTCAACGGCTCGACCGCGGTTCCGTCGGTCACCCAGCGCACCGCCGCCCAGTGGATTCTCGCCGGCACCGCCCGCACGCAGTCGCGCGAGCCGCAGACGCCGAATCCGCCGGCTTCCACCGGCGCGACGTCGTACAGCGTGTGGTACACACCCGCCATCACCGACCAGTCGATCTATGACTGGACGAAGTACAACGCCGCGGGCTCCAACTACGGCACCCAGACGAACAAGACCTACAACTTCGAGTGGAATCAGCAGCTCATTCCCGGCATGAACCTTCAGCTCGGCTGGTTCCGCCAGGAATTGTTCGAATGGGATCACTACGGCATGGGCCAGACCAACTCGAAGCCGACCATCCTCGTGGACACGAACACGAAGCTGCTCAACGGCGCGCCCAATCCGTTCTTCGGCACCCCGTACGTCTCGGACAACCAGGCGGACACGTTCTCGAGCCCCGAGACGAACAACAATCTCCGCGGCACGCTCGCGTACGAGCATGACTTCAGCAAGGGCACGGGCGTCGCGCGCTGGTTCAACTGGCTCGGCCGCGGCCGCTTCATGGCCCTCGCGAGCCAGCAGAAGGACGTCATCGATCGCGGCCGCTGGCGGTTCTCACTCGACGGCGGCGATCCCCGCTTCCTCGCCAACCAGAACCCGCCCATCAAGGACAACTTCAACTGGGCGAGCAGCGCGAACATCCAGCGCACGTACTACATGGGCGGCACCGGCGCCAACGGCCATGTCACCCAGGGCGTGGAGGTGTTCGGTGAGCCGAATTTCGGCGGCCCGAACAAGCTCCCGCTGAATTACTTCGACTGGAATTCCGGCAATGTCTGGCGCTCCACCTCGATGAGCATGGATGACAACCTGTTCATCGCCGGCAACGGCCAGGGCGTGACGAACAAGACGCTCAACTCCACGAGCTTCGCCTACCAGGGCAGCCTGTGGAAGAACCGCATCGTTCCCACGCTGGGCACGCGCTACGACAAGATCCGGATCTACACGTCCTCACGCTCGGGTCTCACTACGCCGGACTACACGCATGGCGGCTTCGCCGACTACGAGGCGACCAAGCTCATGAGCCCGGTGCCTTACGATGTGGCCGGAGCCACCGTGACCAAGGGCGTCGTCGCTCGTCCTTTCAGCGGCTGGCGCGCGATCGATGACGCGGCGGAGCGCGGCAGCGTGCTCGCCGACTTCGTGCGCGGCCTGGGTTTCTCCTACAACCACTCGGACAACTTCCAGCCGCCGCAGACGCTCCAGACCGACTTCTACGGCAAGGTCCTCGACAAGCCGTCCGGCAAGGGCGACGACTGGGGCATCCGCGGCAGCATGTTCAACAACAAGCTCTCGTGGAGCCTCAACTGGTACAAGTCCACCGCCGAGCACGCCGTGTCCGATGCCGCCAACACGGCCATCGGTCGCGCGCAGCGCATCGACGGCAGCAGCCTCTATCCCTGGGCTCGCCAAGTCGTGCGCATTCGCAATGGCCAGAATCCCGCGGATGAGTTCTTCGACAACAACACGGTCTATCCGCTGACCAACGACCAGCAGCGCCAGGTCAACGCCCTCGTGGCTGGCCCGGAAATCGCGCTCGATGGTCTCCCGGTGCAGCGGGCGTTCAGCCCCGACGACGAACCCGAGCGCGCGCTGCCGATCAACACGCAGGGCACGAACTCGCAGAAGTCGGAAGGCAAGGAGTTCTCGCTGATCTACAACCCGACCCGCAACTGGAACATCAAGCTGACCGTCGGTCAGCAGAGCTCCACCTACAGCCGGGCCTCGGGCGAAATCACGGACTGGCTCTACGGCACCGGCGACGCGGCCAAGGGCAACGGACGCCTGAACTTCTGGCAGACGGTGGCGGCGCCCGATCTCCCCACGGTCTACACGCGGTTCAACGGCAATAAACTGTTCCTCGGTAATTTCTGGAACAGCTACGGCTACAGCGGTGATGCCAACTCCGATGCGAACGGTGCGCGCAGCACCCCGCAGTCCACGTACAACGGCATCGTCGACTCCCAGCTGTTCACGCTGATCGCCCTCTCGGGCCAGAAGTCCCCCGGTCAGCGCGAATACTCGTCCTCCCTGATCACGAACTACGCGATCCAGGAAGGCCGGTTGAAGGGTCTGTCCCTCGGTGGCGGCCTGCGCTGGGCCTCCAACGCGGTCGTGGGTTACTACGCGGATCTCAACCCCGCGCGGTTCACCCACCCGACCGACACGCAGAACGTCATTGCGTGGCCGGACCTCGGCAAGCCGCAGTACATCCCGGCGACGACGAACCTCGACGTCTGGGCTTCTTACACGACCCGTCTCCCGGTGTTCGGTAAGAGCGTGCGCGCGAAGTTCCAGCTCAACGTCCAATCCCTGACGGAAAGTGGCGGGCTCACCCCCATCACCTACCAGGCTGACGGCACGCCTGCGCAGTACCGCATCATGGACCCGCGGACGTTCTTCGTGACCACCACGTTCGACTTCTAAGCGAACGTCTCCAGCTCGCCGGCCCTACCGGCGAGCCCTCCTCCTCCAAGCGCCCCCGCCTCACGGCGGGGGCGCTTTTTATTTTCCTGAAACGGTAGGGACGGGCGGGCCGCCCGTCCGCGTCCACCTCACCAACCTCGGAGACCCTTTCTCCCTGACGGCCACTCCTCCCGTGCCCACCCAAAATCTGGCCAAAATGTCAGTAACCTCAGGCTCGCCTCCGCCCAAATCTCCCTCCACTTTCACGGCACCCCTTCCAGCCTCACCGCTGGATTTACCCCCACCCCCTCACCCCCACTTGAATGATTCCGCCGCCCGGTGGATCCGTTGGCGGCTGCATGCTTTGAGCGATGACACTTCTGAGCGGAGGCCGCTGCCTTGGTGCTTTGGAGCGGACTCCGTGACTCCCGGTCGGGAACGACGCCGGTAGCCAAGTTAAGCCATCGTTTGATGAGCGTCCGACCCCCACAAGGGGCCGGACGTTTTTTTATGTGCGCTCGTCCCCCAGGGTTTTCAAATTACGCCTCCATGATCCGGATCGACCGATCGTTGTCGTTCCTGATTTCCTGAGTTCCAGATCACACCATGACGTCGCCGCGCCAGTCCCGGTCCGAGAGAAAGCCCGCGCTGAGGGCTGCTCGCTCTTCTCGCCCGACCATCGTCTGCTTCGGAGAAGTGCTGTGGGACTGCGTGCCGCGCGGGCTGTTTCTCGGCGGAGCTCCGGTCAACGTCGCCTGGCATCTCCAGCGCCACGCCGTGCGCGCTCTGCCGGTCACCGGAATCGGCCGCGACTTTCTCGGCGACGAACTGCGGCGAAGGCTGACGGCGGGCGGCGTGGATCTCCGCTATGTCACGCGGACCACGAACCGGCCCACCGGCACCGTCCAGGCAGTGCTCGACGACCGTGGCGTGCCCGCGTTCCACATCGCGCGCGGCGCCGCCTGGGACCGCATCGATCCCCGACCGATCATGCGGGGAAACGACGCACCCGCCGCGCTGATCTACGGCACGCTGGCCCTGCGTGAACCATTCAACCGCCGTAGCCTCACCGCCTTGCTGCAGGCCTGGCCTTCCGCCTGGCGGGTGGTCGATCTCAACCTTCGCCCGCCTTTCGATGCGGGCGCGGCGATCGATCTCGCCCTCGCGGAGGCGCAATTTCTGAAGCTGAACGAGCACGAACTCGCCCGCCT
>CALFNJ010000353.1 GCA_937902865.1 uncultured Opitutaceae bacterium | reverse complement strand
GGCCGGTCCCTTCGTTCCTGATTTCCTGAGTTCCAGATAAGCCCAAACACTCAACTCGCCGCCGCGGCTTCGCCGGCGCGCGGCGCGGCCCGGCGGCGGGCGCGGGCGCGGACGGCGCAGCTGACGGGATATTTGACGCCGAGATGATAGAGCCCGAGCAGCACGGCGACGCCGACCAGCGCGTACACGAGGCCTTCGGTGGTGGTCGGCACGGCTGGCTTGAAGATCGACCACGTGGCGTGGGCGATGCCCGAATCGGCGTGGCGGAGGAAGACGAACGGACGCGTCCAGAGCGACGCGTGCAGGATTGCGGACTGCGCCTGTTCGAGGGCGTCAACCCGTTGCACCGCGTCGGTCATCACACCGCCCAGTCGGGCGACGGCGGGATCGGCGTTGGCGGTCGTCTGGCTGATCAGCCGCTCGAGCGTGAGGCCTGACTGCGTGGCGGCGCGCTGGAACTGCGCGAGCTGGAACCGGGCCTCGTCGAGGTGACCTCCGAGCCGCTGGAGATACTGCTGCATGAATTCCGGCGCCTGGGAAAACAGCACGGCGCCCGCGACGCACAGCACGCGATCGAGCAGACCGTCGGCAGCGCCGAGCAGGGTTCGACCGGGATTCATGCGCCCAAGGTGCGACGCCCTTCCACCAACGCAAGCCGAGGGAAAATCAGGAGACGGTCGAACAACCGGGCGGAGGGAGATGTGGGAGGTTATCTGGAACTCACGAAATCAGGAACGAGCCCGGGCCGTCGCCCGAGTCACGCGAGCCGCGAGCACGTGAAGAAAACTGGTTCAGAAAGTCTCGAGTTCAGAAGGTAGGGCGAACCGTCCCGGTGAGCCGGTTGGTCGGGCGGGTCTGCGCCCCGCCCGATTCCGCCAAAGCCCTGCCCGGCCGCTCGGCGCGGTCACTTCGCCTGATCGTGGCGTTCGCGCGTGAAGATCCGGTGACGGATTTACGAAGTATTAACCCGGATTCGCGAAAGAAGACTCATCTCCGCGGCGTTTTATCGGACAAGTTCTCCCCGCTCTTTCATGACTTTCGCCGAAAACCTCGACGTGCGCACGATCCTCATCCTCCGGGAGGATCGGTTTTCCGCGCGCCTGATTTTCGACCTGGCGCGCGAAGTCTTTCCGGCCGCCGCCTGCCGGATCGTGCAGCGCATGACGGATGTTTCCGCGGTGATGGCGCGAGAGACGGTAGATTTGTGGCTGACGGGGCTGGAGGCGGCGGACGGTGATCTGCTCGACTTCCTGGCCCGGGGGCTGGCGCCGCGCGAAGCGTTGCGGCGCGTGCTGATTGTCACGGCGCAACGCGAATATCACCTGCTGCAGAGCCTCCGGCGGCTGCCGGTCGGCGGCGTCTTCGACCTGCGCGAGGAGGAGCCGGTGCAGCTCAAGGAGGCGATCCGCTCGGTGGCGGCGGGGCGCCACTACTGGAGCGAGAGCCTGCTCGCGCGGCTGCGCGAGCATCTGGCCGCTGCATTGCCGTTGGCCCGGATGCTGACGCCGCTGGAAGTCATGGTGCTTTCGGTGCTGGGGGCGGGAATCGATGACGAGAGCGCGGCGGAGCGGCTCGATCTGAAAGCATCGTCGGTGCATAGCGTGCGCCGCCAGCTGCACCACAAGCTCGGGTTCCGGCATCGCGGCGATCTCATGCGATTCGCGGCGGAGCACGGCTTTGTCCGCTTTACCGAAGAGGGGATCGTTCATCCCGGCCTGGCGCTCCTGCGCGAAGCCTGCCATCCACGTTCGCGCGGAAAGAAAGCGTCCGGGCAGCCCCGGCCTGTCGCCTCTGGCGGGGCGGGTCAGGTTCCGCCAAGGTAGGGACAGGCGGCCGGCCGTCCGCTTCGGCGCCGTCAGACTGCGATCCCGCGCGTGACTCTCTTCTCCGAGGAAATGGAGGGACGTTCCTTGCGGACGCCCGGCTTGCGGTTTTTCCAATGGGGACGCGACCTCCCGGTCGCGTTCCGAAAGCGGACCGGGAGAGAGGCGAGGGGAAAGGGCGTCCGTAAAGAACGCCCCTACGTTCGAACAGCCTCGGACACTTCGGGCCGAGGCGCCGAGACATCGGACTAAACTCGCCGACGATCTTCGAAAGCGGCCACAAGCGCGGATCGGAACCACCGGCCTGCGTTTGAGGAATTTTTGACAGACATAAAACAAAGTTGCGCGTCCGTCACCGAAGATGCCCGCCTCCCGGATCGGACTAGTGGGTTTTCCCTCGGTCGGAATTTGGTAACGACCCCAGGCGCTCACCCCTGTTTTGGGGGATCGCGAGTCTTTCCGGTTTGGCCACCGGCTGAACTACTCCGGTGCATCCCGGAGAATTTCCTCTTCGGCCTTTTTCGTCGCTCCCGACTCAACGCTCAACCGCTCCTCCCGTGCACACTCGACGCTTTGCCCTTCGGCCCTTCCTGGTGCTCGCGCTCGCCGCGCTCACCGGTCAGTCGCACCTCTCCGCGCAGGTCACGCTGCCTTACACGGTCGATTTCGAACCGTCGGAAAACTTTTCGCCCGGCAGCCTGCAAGGGCAGGGCGGATGGCGGGTCGAGCGGGGCGGCGCTCTCATCGGTTCCGACGCCGCGTTTTCCGGGGCGAACGCGGTGACGCTGTCGGCCGGCACGCCGCCGACCGCGATCAGCCAGTCGTTCACGCGCTTCTTCGGCGAGGACGTGATCTTCGTCGATTTCTATTCGCTGCCGGTCGCGGACGGGAATCCGGGGATGGCGACGCGGATGGATGTCGAGGCGGCGCAGGCGGGCTTCTTCCGGATCGGCGAGCAGGGCGAAGTCTATGCCCTCGACGGCGACGGCCAGGGCGGCGGGCAGTGGGTGGCGACGGATTTCACGGTGCCGCTCGACGAGCACGGCCGGGCACGCGACTGGATCCGCTTCACCTTCCGGCAGGATTTCACGGCGAAGATCTGGGACCTCTATCTCGATGGCACGCTGGTGAAGGCGGACCTGCACTTCCGCGACAACACGGCCACGTCCTTCAGCCGCTTCCGGCTTCGCGGCGCGGCGGGCGCGGACAGCGCCTTCGACTATTTCTACGCCTCCGGCGACAACCCGCTCTTCACCGATGAGGACAAGGACGGCATGGACGACGCCTGGGAGCTGGCGAACGGCCTCGATCCGACCGTGAACGACCGGAATCTGGTCTCCGGCAAGCTGGCCAATATCCAGCGGTATCTGTCGGCCGAAAAAGCGGGCCGGACCCAGGCAGACGCGAAGATCCCCACCGCGCCGACCCGCTTGGCGGCCGCCGATGCGATCAGCGCGATCAGCGGACTCCGCCTCCGGCTGCAGGCCGACGCCGGAGTGACGGCGGACGGCAGCGGCTTCGTGAGCACCTGGGCGGACCAGAGCGGACTGGGCAAGAACGCCACGCAGAGCACTTCGGCCCGGCGGCCGGTGCTGGTCACCAACGTGATCAACGGCAATCCAGTGATCCGGTTCAGCTCCGCCAGCACCCAGTACCTGAACGTGGCCAATTTCATGAGCGGCGCGACCGAGGGTGAGGTGTTTGCCGTGGTCAAGGCGGGTCCGACGGCCGGGTCCGGCATCTGGCGCTTCGGGCCGGGAGCCAATCAGGCCTATTATTCGCTCAACGGCCTCGACGACGATTTCGGCACCAATGTCCAGCGGGACACGGGCGTGCCGGTGGCGGGCGTCGATTCCTTCTGCATCTATAACATCGCGGGCAAGAGCGGCTCGTGGGTGCAGCGCCTCAACGGCGGCGTGCATTTCATGGCGACGACCAACACGGTTGGCGCATTCAACACCGCGCCGACGATCGGTCTGAATTACTCCGCATCGTACTTCACCGGCGATATCGCGGAGATCATCGTCTATGACCACGTGCTCACCGCGGCCGACCGCGACTCGGTCGGAACCTTCCTGCAGACGAAGTACGCGCTCCCCGGCATCTCCGCCCCGAGCACGCCGACCTCCCTCGCGGCGATCGCCATTTCCTCG
>CALFNJ010000352.1 GCA_937902865.1 uncultured Opitutaceae bacterium | reverse complement strand
CCTGCGCGACGCGGCGGGCCGCGGCATCTTGGCCGGCTTCCCCATGCTCGACGTGAAGGCCGAGCTCACGTTCGGCAGCTTCCACGACGTCGACTCGTCGGGTCCGGCGTTCGAAATCGCCGCTTCGATGGCTTTTCAAGACGGCGCCAAGCTGGCGGGCGTCGCGCTCCTCGAGCCGATCATGAAGGTCGAAGTCGTCACGCCGGACGCGAGCATGGGCGATGTCATCGGCGACCTGAACGCCCGTCGAGGCAAAGTCATGGGCATGAAAGAGCGCGGAATTGGCGCTCAGATCGTCGAAGCAGAGGTTCCCCTCGCGACGATGTTCGGGTACTCCACCGACCTCCGAAGCCGGACCCAGGGTCGCGCCACCTATTCGATGCAGTTCGCGCACTACGAAGCAGTGCCGAACGCAGTTCAAGAAGAAGTCGTCACCAGGATCCGCGGCTACTGACGCGCGACGTCGCAAAGCATCACGGGTCTCTCACGAGACCGATTCGACTCGAACGAGTCGAAACAGATCACCAAAAACGAAAACAAATCTCTCCTCGCGAGTCGCGAGGAATTCATCGAAGAGGAAGTCATGGCCAAGGAAAAATTCAACCGCACCAAACCGCACTTGAACGTGGGCACCATCGGTCACATCGACCATGGGAAGACGACGCTGACTGCGGCGCTCGTGAAGGTTCAGGCGAACGACGGCTTGGCGAAGGAAATCAAGTACGCGGACATCGCCAAGGGCGGCATCGTTCGTGACGAGACGAAGACGGTGACGATCGCCGTGAGCCACGTGGAGTACGAGACGGCGACGCGTCACTACGCGCACGTCGACTGCCCCGGACACGCGGATTACGTGAAGAACATGATCACGGGCGCGGCGCAGATGGACGGCGCCATCCTCGTGGTTTCGGCTCTCGACTCGGTGATGCCGCAGACGCGTGAGCACGTGCTGCTCGCTCGCCAGGTGGGTCTCAACCACATCGTCGTTGCACTCAACAAGTGCGACGCGGTGGAAGATCCCGAGATGCTCGAGCTGGTGGAGATGGAAGTCCGCGAGCTGTTGAACAAGTACAAGTTCAACGGCGACAGCGCGAAGATCTGTCAGGTTGCGGCACTGCCGGCCCTGAACGGTGACGCGACGTGGGTGAAGTCGATCAAGGGTTTGCTCGACGCACTGGACTCGGAGATCCCGGAGCCGACGCGCGAAGTGGACAAGCCGTTCCTCATGTCGGTGGAAGACGTGTTCTCGATCAAGGGTCGCGGCACGGTGGCAACGGGTCGTATCGAGCGCGGCGTGATCAAGGTGAACGACGAAGCCGAGATCGTGGGCTTCGGCGCGGCCGGCAAGACGGTGGTCACGGGCGTCGAGATGTTCCGCAAGCAGCTCGATCAGGGCCAGGCAGGCGACAACGTCGGTTGCTTGCTCCGCGGCATCGACAAGGAAGGCATCGAGCGCGGCCAGGTTTTGGCCAAGCCGGGCAGCATCACGCCGCACACGAAGTTCTTGGGCGAGGTTTACGTGCTCAAGAAGGAAGAGGGCGGCCGTCACACGCCGTTCTTCACGAACTACCGTCCGCAGTTCTACATCCGCACGACGGACGTGACTGGCTCGTGCATGTTGCCCGAGGGCGTGAAGATGGTGATGCCGGGCGACAACATCCAGATGGAAGTGGAGCTGATCACGCCCGTGGCACTCGAAGAGCAGATGCGCTTCGCGATCCGCGAAGGCGGCCGCACCGTCGGTGCCGGCGTCGTCTCCAAGATCCTCGTGTGAGTTTTCTTCGGGTGGGTTCGGCGACGTTCGACTTCGGTCGGCGTCGCCACCTCCGCCCACCCAACCCCAGAGAAACAGTGCAAAATGGCTGACACTACGAAAATCCGAATCCGCCTGAAGGCGTTCGATCATCAGCTCCTCGACAAGTCGACCAGCGACATCGTCGAGACGGCTCATCGAACCGGCGCCCGCGTGGCTGGACCCATCCCGCTGCCCACTTCGATCCGTCGCTACACGGTTCTTCGCGGTCCCCACGTGGACAAGAAGTCCCGCGAGCAGTTCGAGGTGTTCACGTAAACGCGTCTCATCGACATCCTCGACCCCAATACCCACACCCCGGAAGCGCTCAGGAAGCTCGACCTGTCTGCTGGCGTCGACGTTGAATTCATGAGCTGACGGAGGCGATATGGCTAATGTCGATGTTTTCAATTTGAAGCGCGAAAAAGTCGGTGAGCTCGAGCTCTCCGACGAAGTTTTCGCAGCAGAAATTCGCGAGCACCTCTTCCAGGAAGTGGTGGTCGCTCAGTTGGCTTCTCGTCGCGCGGGAACGCGCGCCGGCAAGGAGCGCGCTGCAGTCCAGGGTTCGAGCAAGAAGATCTACAAGCAGAAGGGCACCGGTAACGCACGTCACGGTTCCATCCGCGCTCCGATCTTCGTCGGTGGTGGTCGTGCTCACCCGCCCAAGCCCCAGGATTGGTCCTACCGTCCCCCGCGTCGCGTGCGCATCGGTGCTCTCAAGGGCGCGCTGAGCCTGCTCGTGAAG
>CALFNJ010000351.1 GCA_937902865.1 uncultured Opitutaceae bacterium | reverse complement strand
ACGAGCCCAATCCATTTTCACCACAGTGGCACGGAGACACGGAGTGACTGTTTTCATCCTCCGATTTCTTCTGTGCTTCCGTGCCTCTGTGGTGAACCGGATCGATTCCGAAATCCGTTCCCGGTCCTCCGTCTAGTTCCGCCGGAAAACGTACCGCTCGGGATCCTGGAAAAAATCCCGCGAAGCCAGGAGATCGGTGCGAATCCGCTGGCTCGCTGCCCAGGGCGGCAGGGCCAGGGGACGAAAGCTCCCCTTCACAATTTCGCCCGCCTCCACGTCGTTTCGGTGCAGCAGATCGGTCGCCACCTCGAGCGCCGCATGGTTCACGACGGTCGCCGACTCTCCCGGCCAGGCTGCGCGCATTTCCGCGACGATCGTCGCCAGAGCCAGGGGTTCCTTCAGCACGCGATCATGATATCCGCCCGCCGACGCATCCTGCTTCAGCGAGAGCCGCAGTCTGGCGCTGTCGAACACCCACGCCGGCAGGCGATACGCCGCGGCCAGCGACCCGCTCGGCAGGCGCCAGAAGACCAGCGCCAGCACTAGCGCCACGCCGATCAATCCCACCTCGAACGGCAGCTTGTTCCTGGCTTTGGTCATCGCGCCATCGGTTGCATTCAGAAACCAGGGATTTGTCGTGGCTTCCTGGCTTCCGAATTATTTCGCAGCCTTCCGCACCAGCGCCAGCTCCGGCGGACGCTTGAGCGTCTGCAGGACGACGCAGTAACGCTCCGTCAACCGCAGGAGATCCGCGATCTGCTGCTCCGTCGCATCGGTTTCGAGCATCACGTTCATCCGGATGGCCTGGAAGCCCACGGGCACGTCCTTCGCCACGCCCAGCGTCCCGCGGAAATCGAGCTCACCTTCCGCCTCGAGCGTCGCATCCCGCAGCACAATGCCGAGCGCCGTCGCCACCGCGTTCAGGGTCACGCCCGTGCAGGCCACCAGCGCCTCGAGCAGCATCTCGCCCGAGCACGCGGTCTCCCTCACACCGCCGGTCGCCGGATGCAGCCCCGCTGTCACGAGTGCCTTGCCCGTCTCGATCTTGCAACTGACGCCTTCGTTGAGCCGGCCTCGTGCCCGCAAGGTCACTCGCGCCGTCTCCGGCGCCTCGCGATATTGCGCCTTCAACGGCGCCTGGGCTGCCCTCAATTGATTGCTCTCCATGGGAAGTTATTTGTCGGTCAGGATTTTCAAGACGGTCAAAATCAGATTGTGAATCGCGTGGGTGCCACAGGTCATCCACAACGCGCTGCTAAATGATTTCTGGCGCCAGTGTGCATAGGTGAAGGTGATGTAGAAACCGCTCATGAGCCCCGCGAAAATCACGCTCTCAATCCCGACCGAAAAATGACCCGCGGCGAAAAGAACGGTGGAGACGGCAATCTGCGTCCAGAAGCCGCCGCCGCAGCGTCGCACAAGCATGATCGGCAACGCCTGCGCCAGCAGCGTCTCAAAAAAGGGAGCCATGACCACCAATGAGACCACGAGCTGCCAGGTGGCCGGCCCATCGAGATCAGTCCGGTGCCGAAGGGAAAAAAGCTCGTGGGCCACGGTCAGCGGGATGATCGGCACCAGGAGTCCCTCCAAGGTAATGCGCCAGAGAAACGGCCATTTGCCCATCCGACGATAGGCCGCGAAATGCGCCGTCAGAAAGCGACCGACCTGGGCGAGCCAAGTCGCCCTTTGATGTGAATCTGGACCCGCTTCCGGAAGCAGCGGCTGATTCAAGTCATCCGCCCCCGAACGCGCCTCGGGGGCGGCAGGAAGATCATTCATGGTCGCGTCCCATCCTTTGAAACGTGCGCCGCAGCACGCAGCGGAAACGGCTCGTGGACGCGAACCAACAAGCACGCAACGGCGAGGAGCACGACTGGCATCAGGAGTTGAAGCCACCAGCCGTCACGCAGTCGAGCGAGCCGGGATCGACCAGGCACGACAAAGGAGCACGCCGTCGTAAAATACCAAAGGCCGAGCAGCGGCCTCCAGTAGAACTCGGCATTCCCACCATCCTTGACGCTCGTGAAAAAGCAGACCGAGCCGCAGCCCAGGGCGAGCACTACGGTGGCAACGGGTCGCTTCGAATTCATGCCCCCTTCCTTGGTCCAACCAGCGGAAGGGTCGTCGCCGGCCGCATGCATCGCATCACTCATGCAGCGACGTGCGATGAACCACCGTCTCGAACCTCCCCTT
>CALFNJ010000350.1 GCA_937902865.1 uncultured Opitutaceae bacterium | reverse complement strand
TGCCTCCCGATCTGCTGACCCGCGCGAAACGCGGCTTCACGCTGCCCTTCCCCCTGTGGATGAAGCGCGAACTCAAGCCCTTCCTCGATGCGACTTTCGCGCCCGACAGCATCGGCCGGAGCGGCCTCTTCAATCCCGATGCCACCGCCGCCTTCTGGCGAAACTATGTCGCCGGCAGCGACACCCGCGAATGGTCGCGCGTCTGGAGCCTGGCCGTGCTGATCGATTTCGCCAATCGCCACACGGCCGCCGGAGCCAAGGCGTCGCCGGAATCGCGACCGCCGCAGGTCGATCTTTCCACGCGCAGCACGCCGCGTCCCGTTGAGGTTTCCCGCCAAGGACGCACCTTGCTGATGGCGCCGGAGATCTTCGCCACGGAGGGAGGCATCCCGCGCATCCTCCGGCTCTACCTCAAGGCGCTGTGCGATCTCGCCGGGGACGACCGCGCCGTGCGCCTCCTCGTCCTCAACGACTCCGTGGTCGATTCCGGCGATCTTCGGCGCTATGCCAACGACCGGCTCGATGACTGGTACGTGTGCAGCAAGAAAAAGGACCGCTTCATCCAGGCGGCGCTGCGGATGAGCCGCGGCTGCGACACGATCGTCTGCGGTCACGTCGCGCAGCTGCCCGTGGCGCTGGCGGCCCGCTGCCTCAACCCCCGCCTCAAATACTATCTCATCGCGCACGGCATCGAAGTCTGGCGGCGTTTTTCCCTCGCCGAGCGCCTGGCGCTGCGCGGAGCGAAAAAGATTTTCTGCGTCAGCGATTTCACCCGCCGCGAACTGCTCCGCCACTGCGCCCTGCCGGATGGCAAGGTGGTGGTGCTGCACAACGCGCTCGATCCCTACTTTGAGATCAAAGGCAAGGCGCCGCTCGCCTCGACCGCCCCAGTCATTCTCGCCGTGACCCGCCTCACCTACGCGGATCGCTACAAAGGCGTGGAGCACCTCATCGAGGCGATGCCCGCCGTGCTCGCTGCGGTGCCAAACGCCCGGCTGCGCATCATCGGCCGCGGCGACGACCTGCCCCGGCTCCAGGCGCTGCGCGACAAGCGCGCACTCGGGACCGCGGTCGAATTTCTCGGCTTCGTCGAGGACGACCGCATGGCGAAGGAGTTCGACGGCTGCCGCCTGTTCGCGCTGCCGAGCGAGCGCGAGGGTTTCGGCCTCGTTTTCCTCGAGGCGATGGCGCATGGCCGCCCCTGCCTCGGCGCGCGCGCGGGCGGTATTCCGGAAGTGATCACCGACGAGACCGGCATGCTCACGGCCTATGGCGACGTGCCGGGCCTCGCCCAGGCGATCATCGCCGCGCTCGGCCGCTCGTGGGACGAGAACCTTATCCTCACCCGCGCTCGCCATTTTTCCTATTCGCCCTTTCGGGAACGCCTCGCCTCACTTCTCGCTTCATGAATGCCGCGCCCGTTCATCCGCCTCCGCCCCAGCTCGTGATCGAGGCTGGGAGGGCCGAAGCGCATTACTGGCATGACCTCTGGCGCTATCGCGAGCTCCTCGGGTTTCTTGCCTGGCGCGATGTCAAAGTGCGCTACCAGCAGACCGCGCTGGGCGCAGCGTGGGCCATCGTGCAGCCGCTCGCAACGATCGTCATCTTCACCTTCGTTTTCGGCCGGCTCGCCAAGATGCCGTCGGGCGACCTTCCCTACGTGCTGGTGGTGATGGCCGGACAGCTCGGCTGGCAGCTCTTTTCCGCGGCCCTGAGCGGCGCGAGCGGCAGCCTGGTCGGCAGCGCCCACCTCATCTCGAAGATATACTTCCCCCGGCTCGTGGTCCCGCTTTCCACCCTGGGCGTCGCGCTCGTCGACTTCGTGGTGGTGCTCGCGCTCTTCGCGGCCATGTGCGTTTGGTTTGGCGCGATGCCGGGCTGGCATGTGTTCCTCCTGCCGGTTTTCATGATCCTCGCGCTGGCGCTGGCGCTGGGCGCCGGGCTCTGGCTCGCGGCGCTCACGGTGAAGTTCCGTGACTTCCGCATCGTGCTCCCGTTCCTGCTGCAGATCGGCGTCTTCATCACCCCGGTCGGCTATCGCACCGACTTCCTGCCGAACTGGCGGGAGCTGCTCTCGCTCAACCCAATGACGGGCGTGGTCGACGCCTTCCGCTGGAGCCTGCTCAACGAT
>CALFNJ010000349.1 GCA_937902865.1 uncultured Opitutaceae bacterium | reverse complement strand
CGCAGATACCCGCCATAGGGTCCGGCTTCGACAGCGATCTTGTTCCACAGGGGTTGAGGCATCAGTTCCCCCTGCTGTTCGCGATAGAATTTTCGGATTTCGGAATTGCCGTCCGTGTAGGGGCAGTTGGGACAGCCCAGGTTGCAGGGGTAGATGATCGATAGCACCACCATCAGCGGGAATTCTTCCGCGCCGGGGCGCAGCCCGTAAGGCGAGGATCGCGTCTGGACAATGGCGGCTTGGCTCATGGAAGGGACAGATTAGCCATGGGATGAAAACGCCTGCAAGATCGCGCTGTGAAAGTGACGCGGTTCATCTGGTCTTTTCCTTCCCCCTTCTTCGCCGACAACGCAAGCGGCCGGGGCTGCTTCACGGCCGCACCTGGAACACCGTCAAGGAGTACCCGCCTTCGCGAAAGGTCGCGACCGAGGTGAAACGCGCGGAATCCCGGAGCGCCGCCGCGACCGGGGGCGGCGTTTCCGGCAGCAGGCAATTCGAGACGATGATCCAGCGGACATCCAGCGCACGGAGAGAAGTCGGGTCCAGGTCGACGACGGCCGCGCGATAGTAGGTCGCGTACAGGGAGTCGTTCCAATACCATCCAATCGGCAGCACGACGCGGGCGAGCGTGGCGGTTTTCATCCACTCCGGAAAGTAGTGCAGCTCGGGAGGGAGCTGGTCGGGCGGTACGATCACGATCGCGCGGTCCCGGCCTTGAGTCAGGGGAAATAGAAAATCGCCGGCCGTCGCCGCCAGCCGTTCAAAGGCCTCCTGCCGGCCCGCCGGATCGACGACGGGAATGGCATCCTTGGCGTCGGGTCCGGCAAATTGCGAAAGGGAGTGGGCGCCGCTGGAAATGGCTTTGGCCTTTCCGAGCGTGCCGGGCAGGAGTCCGACGACGCCGAGGCCGATCGGATTCACCAGGCAGGCGGCGGCGAGTGCGCCGCCGAGCATTCGCCGGGAGGCTGCGGCGGACGCCAGCAGTTCGCCGGCCAGCCAACCGATGAAAAGAGCGGCATAACAATAGGCCGCGGTGAAGAAGCGGAGGAAATCGGTCGAGCGGAATCCCCATTCCAGAAAAACCGGCGGAAGGGTGGCAGTCGCCGCCAGGCCCGCCAGCAGCAGAAGAAAAGGCGTGCGCCGCCGCCAGGCCAGCCAAAGCCCGAACGGGATGCCGCACAGGAGCACCGGGCTGATTTCCATCAGGAAAGCCGGGCTCCACATCGGGATGGAGGAAGCCTCGCTGGAAGCGGACGCTTCCCAGGAGGGAACCTGTCCCAGATGATCAAGGTTCAGATGCAAGGGCACCAAGTTTGGCACCTGCCAGGCCGGGTGTTGAATGGACCGTGGCAGATCGCCGGCGCCGGTCGCGAGCTTGGTCATAAACGTACGTGTGGTTATCGCGTCGTTCACACTGCCGTAGCGCATCCAGAAATGACCGAAGATCCCAGAGATGTATGTATTGTTGAACGAACCCCAGGCGAACGTCACGCAGAGCGGCAGCAGCGCGATGGCGGCTCTTTCGCGCAGTCGGCGCCGGGGCAGGAATTCCCGCTGCCGCCACAGGCTCCCGATCAGGACCAGCGTGATGCCTGCGACCAAAGGGAGAAAATACCATTCGGCCACGAGGGTGAGCGCGCCGATGACCAGGCCGAGGCCGCCGGCGGCCGGCCAGGAAGGCCGCGTCAGCAGATGGCGGAAGAGCAGCAGGGCGACGAGGACCATGGGCACGCCGAGGATCTGCGAGGGGGTGAACGTCAGCTGCAGCATGGTCTGCACGGTCTGGCTGTTGAAGACGCGCAGCGCCCCGAGATCCCCGCCATACTTGCCCGTGAAGAACAGCAGCCACCGCAGATTACCGCCGGCGATCAGCAGGCTCGCTCCCA
>CALFNJ010000348.1 GCA_937902865.1 uncultured Opitutaceae bacterium | reverse complement strand
GCGCGCGTTCGTTGTCGTCTTCGTACCATGCCTTGGCGAGCGCGACGATGCCGCGTCGCGCGAAATAGCTTCGGAGCTTTTCCAAGGCCCGGGTCACCCGCTTCTGGGCGGCGTCCTCCGTGATCCCCCACTTTGCTCCGAGCCCTGCCAGGGCTTCGTCGGCGAAGAACCGCAGCACGATCGCGTCGCGATCCTTGCTCGGCAGCGACTCCAACGCGTGGTCCAGCCAGGGCTCCAATTTCCGCCATGAATCGTTTCCCTCGTGTTCGATTTCTTCCATTTCGGCCGCCTTTTCCTCCCGGCTGCGCCTCCGCCGCTCGCCGCGCACCAGCGTTGCGGCGCGAAAACAGGTGTGGTGATGCAGCCAGCCCGCAATGACGGTCCCGTGAATCAGGGCCGGGGCCTTGCGGGCCAGATCGACAAAGACGAGCTGGGTGACATCGCGCGCCAGGTGTGCGTCGCCGCCGACCCGCCGCCGAGCCGTCGCATGGACCAATCCCGTGCAACGCTGCACGAGCTCGGTGAACGCGGCGTCAGAGCCTTCGTTCACGTAGCTCCGCAGCAGAATTTCGACGGACGGCTCGTGCATCGCCTTTCAGAAGCCGCCGACAGGATCAAATCCGACAGCGATTTTGGCAATTCCGCCTGAAAGCCCGTTTGCCGGGGCTTCTGCCTCCACCGAGGGACCCTACGAGCGAGCTGCGGCCGTGCGCCTGGCGCGAGCCGGATCCTTTGACCAACGGTAGAAGCTCCAACCGAACGCAACCAAGGCCACACCCATGCCGATGATCTTCATCATCACACCGGCGAGCAGTTGATCATCGCCCGGAGTGAAGGTCTCAAACAGGCGCGGAGCGTATTCGTAGGTGGGATAAAGGATGCTGTCGGAAAACACCAGGTAAGCGAAAACCGGGGTCATGCCGATGAGGACCCCGAAAAGATAGACCATCTGGCCCGCGTAGCTCACCGGAGGATAAATCTTCGAGGGACTGAGCAGCGGCCACCAATAGAACAAGCCGGAGCCGAAGAACATCACGTGCTCGACCACGTGCACGAGCTTGTTCTGCAGTGCCCAGTCATAGAGCGCGGGCATGTGCCACACCGAATAGATGATGATGTAAACGAGTCCGCAGATCAGCGGATGAGTCAGGAGGCGCAGCAGTCCGCGGCAGCCGAGCCGGCGCAGAAAGGGGTCGATCATCCACGACGGGATCCCGACCAGAAAGAGAATGGCCGCGGGATAGATCAGCAGCTGGTGCTGCAGCATGTGCGCGCTGAACAGGAAACGTTCGCCGATCTGGTCGAGGGGCGAGCCCACCGCGAGGTAGAAGAGCACCAGCGCGGAGTAGAACCGCCAGGCCAGGGAACGGGGATAAGGCTCGCCCGGCGCCAGACGTTCGCGGAAGGGTCCGGCCAGGATGGCGTAGAGCCAGCCGAAGAGGATGAGCCCGCCGATCAGGTAGGATTCGTTGTGCCAGTGGCGCCAGTCGATCATGAGATGGGTCGGAACTCGAAGACGCCTGCGCGGCGCCGCCGTTTCAATTCGGTCTGAAGGTGGGACATGCGCGGAGTGGCTTCATTCGGAAAATAAAAAGGCGGCTTTCGGTAGGAAAGCCGCCCGGGAGTCGTTGGCGCGCGACATTGGCGCGCCGGACACTTCGGCTACTTGGCCGCCGCCGGGGCGGCCGCCGGCGCTGCGGCTGCCGCAGGTGCCGGAGCTACCTGGGCCGTGGGCGCAGGTTCGGCGGCCGTGAGGGGCCGGCCGTCCTCGACCGAGAAAATCTTGATCAATGCCCAGACCGTGCCGACCGCCAGGACGAGCCCGATAAAGAACAGGATCGTGCAAAACGGTCTATCCCACCGGAGGTGCATGAAGTAAAAGATGACGAACATGAACTTCACGATGGAGAGCACCACCAGGCCACTGACGAGCAGCCACTTCAGGAACGGCAGATACACCATGATGATCTCCACGCCGGTGATGACCGCGAGGAGCATGGCGATCTGGACGTAGATCTCGAACTTGTTGTCGGAATGGCCGTGGTCGGCCGCGTGCGCGTGGGAACTCATGGCGTCAGAGATATTCGAGCAGGTAGACGGCGGTGAAGATGACGATCCAGACGATATCGACGAAGTGCCAGTAGAGGCCCATCGACTCGACATCGATCGCGTTGTGCTCATCGAAGGCGACCGGACCCGACGGACGGGCGAGCCAGCCGAGGGCACCGAGACCGAGGAAGGCTCCGACGATCACGAGGAAGTTGGCGCTGAAGTAATGATCGAGCATCTCACCGGTGAAGCCACTGGCGACGGCGCCGAACACGAGCTCGAGGACCGAGCGCATGATGAGCACGATGGTGACGGCGAAGACCAGGAGATGGAGGATGGAACGGCCGACATAGGCGCCACTGGGAGTGCCGACCGGCTTGAAGGAGCGGATATACATCAGCGTCAGCCAGAGCACACCGATCGCCACGTGCGTACCGTGGGTGCCGGTGAGCGTGAAGAACGTCGAGCCGAGGATGCTGTTCGAGATCGTCATGTGCTTCTCATGGACGAACTCGTTGAACTCGAAGACCTGGCAGCCGAGGAAAATGCAGCCGAAGAAGATCGTGGTGAGCAGCGACCAGCGCATGCTCTTCAGATTCCCCTTCTGGATCGCGTTCACCGCCAGCGCCATCATCAGCGACGACATCAGGAGGATGAACGTCGAGAACGAGGTCAGCGCGGGGCTGAAGATCACCTTGGGGTCGGGATTTCCCGACGGCGGGTGGAGGCGATAGATCAGGTGGGTCGCGATCAGCGCGCCGAAGAACATGCAGTCGGACGCCAGAAACGCCCACATGAGCAGCTTCTTGTTGGGAATGCCCGTCGAGGTCGTCGGGTCGTGATGATGATCAATGGTACCGGCGTGGCTGCTCATAGTTGAGGCGGAAACGAAAGGTGAAAAAGGATCGGGAAGGATTAGTGCTTGGCCTTGGCGGAGGCGCCGTGGCTGTCGCCATGGCCTTTCTCGTCGAGGTGGAGGTGGTAACCCTCGTTGCCTTCCAGGGCCCAGAAATAAATCGAGATGAACATGATCACCCCGCCCACGATCGCGGTGCCGACCTTCCAGCCCCAGAAACCGGGACGGGGATCGGGATCGAGCACCGCGGTGCCGATCGCGGCGATGAGGATGCCCGAGCTGGTGAAGAACGGCCAGATGGACTGGAACGGCATGTGAATGCCGCCGTGCTCCGACTCGGCCTTGCTGTGCTCAGCCTGTTCCTTGGCGATCTCGGCCTGGTGGTGCTTTTCGTACCAGTAGGCGTCGCGGGCATGAACCGTCGGGATGACGGCGAAATTGTACTCCGGCGGGGGATTCGGCAGCGACCACTCGAGCGTACGGCCGTCCCAGACATCGCGGCCGACCTTCTCGCCCTTGAAGAAGGTGTAGATCATCACGCTGAAG
>CALFNJ010000347.1 GCA_937902865.1 uncultured Opitutaceae bacterium | reverse complement strand
TTCCTTCTGGAAGAGGTCTACGGCGTCCTTGTGGTCGGACACCATCTTGTCGATGTAGTCCTTGTCGAAACCCTTGGCGTCCTTCTTCGACCACTTGCCGGCTGCGCCCATATCCTCGGCGGGCAGCTTCACGGACTTGCTCGTCGCGATCGACGTCAGCTTCTGATTCGCGGCCGTGTGATCGCTCACGAGCATCTGCGCGAAGGACTTCACCTCCCCGTTGGTCGAACGCTCGGCGGCGATCCGGGAGACATCAACCTCCTCCATGCCGGCCTTGGCGGCCTTTTCGACAAAATCCCGGTCCCCGCGCTTGACGGCGGTCTGGGCGGAGGCTTCGAAGGCCAAAAAGGCAGCCGCGAGCGCCGCCGTGAAACGGACTGAGGAAAGAATGTAATTTTTCATGGGAGTGATGGTCATGGTTATGGCTTCACACAGTTCTCCCGGTTGACGGTTCGTTCCGTCGGCCGCGGGAAACCGGGTCCTCCATCCGGAAATTCCCCGATGACAGGCCAGGTGCGTTTCTGCCCAGCGTTTTCGATCCGGTTCGCGCAGAGGCGCAGAAACGCGGAGGTCGGAGGCAGGGCCTGAAAGCGTCTCTGCGTTGGCTCTGCGTTTCCGCGCCTCTGCGCGAGATGCCTCACTCCTCTGCGAGATGTGGAATGGCAAAAAAAGGACGCGGAGAAATTTCTCCGCGTCCCGGGCGCATCACGTGCGCCAAATTTCTTCGAACTTCGGGTTATTTCTGCGTCACCTTGACGACAAAATAGGTGAACACTCCCGGGACCTCGGTGAACCAGTGCGGAACGCCCGCCGGAACGATGATCACATCGCCCTTCGTCAGATGATGGACGGTGCCGCCCGTCGTGGAGGTGCCGCGGATTTCGCCCGGATCCGTCGGCTTCGCATCCTTGGTCACGCCACCGGTCACAAAGGTGGCCATGCCGCTGGTCACGAAGATCACATCCGTATCGTGCTCGTGAATTTCGACCTGACCCGGCATGTCGGCCCGCCGGGCGGCGAGAACCTTGTAGCTGCTGTTGACCATCAGGGGCAGGTTCTTGGCGAACGCGTCGTCGACCTTGGTGTGATCGATCATCACGACCTCGGTCGGCGGAGCGTCGACCGCAGCGGCGCGTGCGACCAGGCCAAGGGAAAGCAGGGCAAGGATGGCGAATGATTTCATATGGGTAATGGGTTGGAGAAAGAAACGCTGGCAAGTCCCTGCGCGGAAGAAAAGGGAAACGTCAGGATCGGCAAGGTAGGGACGCGCGACCCGCGGGCCGGGATCGGGATCAATTCTCGGAGTTTCACCACCAAGGCATAAAAGCACGAAGACCAAGGCCCGTGCTACGATTCCTTTGTGCCTCCGTGCCTTTGTGGTGAAACTCCGGAGATTGGATCGGCTGGAATCAAAAGCGGACTGAGCCAAGCGGACGGGCGGGCCGCCCGTCCCTACCCTCGGAAGCCGCTGAATCAGCCGCGGCCGAGGTATGGCATCTGGGCGGCCATGACGGTGACGAACGGCACGTTCACATCCAGCGGCAGATTCGCCATGTAGAGGACGGCGTCCGCGATGTGCTGCACCGCGATCGTCGGCTCGACCGCGATCGCACCGTTGGCCTGGGGAACGCCCTTCTTCATTTTTCCGGTCAGCGGCGTCTCGGCGTTGCCGATGTCGATCTGCCCGCAGGCGATGTCGAACGCGCGTCCGTCGAGTCCCGACGCCTTCGTCAGGCCGGAGATTGCGTGCTTGGTCGCCGTGTAAGGCGAAGAATTCGGGCGTGGGACATGCGCGGAGATCGAGCCGTTGTTGATGATGCGACCGCCGCGCGGCTGCTGCTGCTTCATCAGGCGGAAGGCCTCCTGCGTGCAGAGAAAGGCGCCGGTAAGATTCGTCGTCAGCATCTCCTGCCATTTGGCGAACGGAATATCCTCCAGGGGCACATTCGGACCGCTGACTCCGGCATTGTTGAACAGCACATCCAGCCGGCCGAAGACCTCCTGCGTCCGCGCGAACAGCGCTTTGACGGAGCCAGGATCGGTGATGTCGGTGGGCGCAACGAGCACTCGATCCTTGGCGGCGCCGGCTTCCTGCGCCGTCGCTTCAAGAGCGTCGGGACGTCGGCCGGCCAGAACGACCGCATAACCGTTGCGGAGAAGCGTGACGGCGGCGGCCCGGCCGATGCCGGACCCCGCCCCGGTGACGAGGGCAACTTTTCCAGGGGCATTCATTCCCGCAACGTAGGGACACGGATTCGGGGATGCCGAGCGCGAAAACCAGATTTTCACCGAATGGGCCGCGCCTGCCGGAGCAATCGATCGCAGCCATCGGTCGTGTCCTAATTTGCCCGAATGAATGAATCGTTCTCTTTCTTCTTTCTCATTCTCTTTCTCCTTCGGGCGTCAGCGAGAAGGAGGAAGGAGAAAGAGAACGAGAAAGATGGATCAATTATCGGCCAGATTAGGACACGACCCAGCCATCGTTTCGCAGAAGTACGCCGCCTGCGTTCTTTCTTCCTTCCAGCGGCTGCGCCTCACTACGCTGGCGCATGAATTTACCCGAGGACGAGCGGGGTTTTCTCCGTGATCTGGTGAAGGCGTCGCGCCAAAAGTCTCATCACGTCAACTGGGTCGATCGCGACGGCACCAATCGCCTCACTACGCTGACCCCGGCCGATGCCACTCGCTTGAACACGATGGCCTCCCGGCTCGGCACTTCGAAAAACGAGGTCCTTCGCCAGGCGGCACACATTCCCAACAAGAAGCCCGCCGATCGGCCGAGCGAAACGTGAGCTCGCCGATCCCGATCCGTCTCGCGCAGAGACGCAGAGATCGGAGGAGAAATTCCAAATCCCAATGGCCAAACGCCAAAGATAGGGAGCAATTACAGGAAAAAACCGAAGGCGATCTGAAATCGGAATTTTGAACTCATCCGATCTCTGCGTCTCTGCGCCTCTGTGCGAGATGCCGAATTCCGCCCCGGAGTCCCCAAGGTCAACACCCACCCGCCGGGATCGCCGCTGGATCACTCTCCCGTGTAACCCGGGATCTTCTTCACGTCGACGGCGTCGATCTGCTTCGGGTCCATGAACTCCTTCGCATAACGTTCGTAGACGCGTTCGCGGACGAAGATGTCGAAGAGATCCGGATCGATGTGACCATTGAGGCGCATCAGGCCGAGAATATTGAGCGACTCGGTCAGCGTCTTGCCGGCCTTGTAGGGACGATCCTTCGCCGTGAGCGCCTCGAAGATGTCGGCGATGCCCATGATGCGCGCCTGCACGGACATTTCGTCGCGCTTGAGACCGCGGGGATAACCCTTCCCGTCCATGCGCTCGTGATGACCACCGGCGAACTCCGGGACATTGCGCAAATGCTTCGGCCAGGGCAGCGCCTCGAGCATGCGGATCGAAACCTCGACATGCCGGTTGATGATGCGGCGCTCCGCCTGCGTCAGCGTGCCGAACGGAATCGTGAGGTTCTCAACCTCATTCTCGCTCAGAAAATCCACGTCCTCACCGCGCCAGTTCTTCCAGCGGTATTTGCGGGCGATCGCCTGCACGCGCTCTGCCGCGCCGGGCTGCATCGCTTCGCTGCCGACATTGCAGATGCGGAGGAACCAGCGGTCGTCCTCGATGCCGCGCAGCTTTTCGCGGTGCGCTTCCTCCAGCGTCTTCGCGTCGTCCGGCGCTTCTGCCTTCGCGCGCAGCAGTGCGATCTCCGCGTCGCGCTTGATCACCTCGAAGCGGGTGTCGAGCAGGTCGATGCGGTCGTAGATGGTCTGCAGCTTGGTCGCCTTGTCCACGACATGGACCGGCGTGGTGACCTTGCCGCAATCGTGCAGCAGCGCCGCGATCTTCAGCTCGTAGCGATCGGGATCGGTCATGTTCCACGATCCCAGCGGCCCCTGCTGCGTCTGGTTGACCGCTTCCGCCAGCAGCATCGTCAGGATCGGCACGCGGTGACAGTGGCCGCCCGTGTAGGCCGATTTTTCGTCGATCGCCTCGTTGAGCAGCTTGATGAACGACTCGAAGAGATTTTCCAGCTGCATCATCAGCAGCCGGTTCGTGAG